>NZ_JBIWAL010000032.1:0-29292 GCF_044760045.1 Pseudomonas sp. NPDC098747
CGCTCTTGATTGTCACCACCTGGGCCAACGGATACCAATAGCTGACCCAGCGCCAGCCATCGATCTCCTGTTTACCGGTCAAATCCATCCGCACCCGCTGCTCGTTGGAGATCAGGCGCAGGAGAAACCATTTCTGTTTCTGGCCGATACACAGCGGTTGGCTGTGGGTACGCACCAGACGTTGCGGCAAACGATAGCGCAACCAGCCCCGGGTACAGGCCAGTATTTCAACATCTTCACGTTCCAGGCCAACTTCTTCGTTCAGCTCGCGGTACAAGGCGTCTTCCGGCGTCTCCTCAGGGTTGATTCCCCCTTGTGGAAATTGCCAGGCATCTTGATTGATACGGCGAGCCCATAGCACCTGGCCGGCGTCATTCGTCAGAATGATCCCGACATTGGGACGGAAACCATCGGGGTCGATCACGGGCACAACCTCGCAAACGCATGTCGCCGCATTGTTCCACAAAGGTTCATAAGGCGGCAACGAAGCTTCCTACCTTATGTGCACTCTTGTGAAAAGACCGTATTCTTGTCGCCTTTTTACAGACTTATCAGCGGGTAACTGCAATGCGCCTGGCTCTATTCGATTTGGACAACACCCTTCTGGGCGGCGACAGCGATCACGCCTGGGGCGACTATCTGTGCGAGCGCGGCTTCCTCGACCCGGTGGCGTACAAGACGCGCAACGACGAGTTCTATCAGGATTACCTGGCCGGCACGCTGGATAACGCCGCGTACCTGAACTTCTGCCTTGAGATCCTCGGTCGCACCGACATGGCCGTGCTCGATCAATGGCACAGCGACTACATGCGCGACTGCATCGAGCCGATCGTGCTGCCCAAGGCGCTGGAACTGCTGAAAAAGCACCGCGACGCCGGCGACAAACTGGTGATCATCACGGCGACCAACCGCTTCGTCACCGCGCCGATCGCTGCACGCTTGGGTGTTGAAACACTGATCGCCACCGAATGCGAAATGGTTGACGGCCGTTACACCGGGCGCAGCACCGATATTCCGTGCTTCCGTGAAGGCAAGGTAACGCGCCTGAATCGTTGGCTGGAAGAGACCGGGTATTCGTTGCAAGACAGCTTTTTCTACAGCGATTCGATGAATGATCTGCCACTGCTGGAGCAGGTAGCGAACCCGGTGGCGGTTGATCCTGATCCGAATTTGCGCGCCGAGGCCGAAAAGCGTGGCTGGCCGGTGATGACACTGCGCGACTGACACCGCTATCGCTGGCAAGCCAGCTCCCACAAGGTTCTTCAGTGAACACAAATTTTGTGAACACCAAAAAACCTGTGGGAGCTGGCTTGCCAGCGATTTGGGTCGACGCGGTCTCAAGCCTTATACAGGCTTGGCGCCCATTAACCCGGCAATCGCCACAAAACATACGAAACTGAACAACGCCAAGGCAAAGCTGAACCGGCCCACGCCACCCGGCGCCTTGCGCAACCTGTTCAAGCGCACCAGCAACCAGACCCACGCCAGCGCCGCCACGGTGTAAAGCACGCTCGACGCCAGAATCCATGTCTGCCCCAGCGGCCAGCCCGCCAGATGCACCATCCACCAGCCGGTAAACGGCATGCTCAGCAAGGCCAGGCCCATCAGCAGCCAGACAAATACGCGTGGCCGCTGCAAGGTGCGACCGCCCGCCGTCGCATCACCTTTGCGCCGCGCCAGGAAAACCCAAATCCCCAAGCCCAGTGCACCAGCCAGCAGCACCACGGTCGCGACCATATGCGCCATTTTCAGGGCCGTTAACGTTTCCATTGTCAGATTTCCTTATGACTTGCCCATCAGCGTAGCCCTTCAGCCAAGAAACAGCTGATAGGCCGGGTTGTCGCTCTCGTCCCAGTATGGGTAACCAATTTCGGCCAACGCCGCCGGCACCAGGTGACGTTCGTCGTGGGGCACTTGCAGGCCCGCGACCACTCGGCCGTCCGCCGCGCCGTGGTTGCGGTAATGGAACATCGAGATGTTCCAGCGCCCGCCGAGCTTGTTGAGGAAGTTGAACAGCGCGCCCGGCCGTTCCGGGAACTCGAAGCGCAGCACCACTTCATCAACCACGTGCGCCGCACGCCCGCCGACCATGTGGCGGATGTGCAACTTGGCCAGTTCGTTGTCGGTCAGGTCCAGTACCGGAAAACCCTGCTCGGTCAGGCTCGCCAGCAATGCGCTACGCGGGTCGTTCTCCGGGTGGGTCTGCACGCCGACGAAGATGTGCGCTTCGCTGCCGGTGTTGTAGCGGTAGTTGAATTCAGTGATCTGGCGCTTGCCGATGGCTTCGCAGAACGCCTTGAAGCTGCCGGCCTTCTCGGGGATGGTCACGGCGATGATCGCTTCGCGGCCCTCGCCCAGTTCGGCACGCTCGGCGACGTGGCGCAGGCGGTCAAAGTTGACGTTGGCACCCGAGTCGATGGCAACGAAAGTCTTGCCGCTGACCCCGCGCTGTTCGACGTACTTCTTGATCCCGGCCACACCCAAGGCGCCGGCAGGTTCGGTGATCGAGCGGGTATCGTCGTAGATGTCCTTGATCGCTGCGCAGATCTCGTCGGTGCTCACGGTGATCACTTCATCGACGTAGTCTTTGCAGATATCGAAGGTGTGCTGACCAATCTGCGCTACGGCCACGCCGTCGGCGAAAATGCCCACGGTCGGCAGCACGACGCGCTCACCAGCGGCCATCGCCGCTTGCAGACAGTTGGAATCGTCCGGCTCGACGCCGATGACTTTGATGTCCGGGCGCAGGTACTTCACATAAGCAGCGATGCCGGCGATCAGGCCGCCGCCGCCGACCGGAACGAAAATCGCGTCAAGCGGTTGCGGGTGCTGGCGCAGAATTTCCATCGCCACGGTGCCCTGCCCGGCAATGGTGTGCGGATCGTCGTACGGATGGATGTAGACGTAGCCTTTTTCGTCGACCAGTTTCAGCGAGTAGGCCAGGGCTTCCGGGAACGAATCACCGTGCAGCACCACTTTGCCGCCACGCGAACGCACACCTTCGACCTTGATTTCCGGGGTGGTCTTGGGCATGACGATGGTGGCTTTCACGCCCAACACTTTCGCCGCCAGGGCCAGACCTTGCGCATGGTTACCCGCCGACGCGGTGACCACGCCACGGGCGCGCTCTTCGTCGGTCAGCTGGGTCAACTTGTTGTAGGCGCCGCGAATCTTGAAGGAGAACACCGGCTGCAAGTCCTCGCGCTTGAGCCAAATGTCATTGCCCAGCCGCTCGGAGAGCTGGCGAGCATTCTGCAGAGGCGTTTCTACGGCAACGTCATAAACGCGCGAGGTGAGGATCTTTTTGACGTACTGTTCGAGCATCGGAAAGCATCACTGAGCGAGTTGGGCGGGACCACGGAGTCTAACCCGACTTTTGGGCGGGCGACCACACTAAACAGGTGGTTTTAGCCGGCGCAGACCCATTGTGATGCGCAGACCCCTGTGGCGAGGAGATTTAGCGAAACGTCGCACCGCCCCGATGGGCGGCGCAGCCGTCGTAAAACCTGAGGGTGCGGTATCTCTGAACGAAATGCTGGGGAGCGCTTGGCACTCCATCGGGGATAAATCCCCTCGCCACAGGAGTTCTTCGCCAGTCATGGGGATATAATGCCGGCCTTTCCGTTCTCCCCTTGCCCGCTTCCGGAGCCCGCATGACCCAGGATCAACTCAAACAGGCAGTGGCGCAGGCCGCTGTCGACTTCATCCTTCCGAAACTCGACGACAAAAGCATCGTCGGCGTCGGCACCGGCTCCACCGCCAACTGCTTCATCGATGCCCTGGCCCAGCACAAGGGCGCGTTCGATGGCGCGGTCGCCAGTTCCGAAGCCACCGCCGCACGCCTTAAGGGCCACGGAATTCCGGTGTATGAGCTGAACACGGTCAGCGACCTGGAGTTCTACGTCGACGGCGCCGACGAAAGCGACGCACACCTGAACCTGATCAAGGGCGGCGGCGCTGCCCTGACCCGCGAGAAGATCGTCGCGGCCGTGGCCAAGACCTTCATCTGCATCGCCGACGCCAGCAAACTCGTACCGGTGCTGGGCGAGTTCCCGCTACCGGTCGAAGTGATCCCGATGGCCCGCAGCCACGTCGCTCGTCAATTGGTGAAACTGGGCGGCGACCCGGTGTACCGCGAAGGCGTGTTGACCGACAACGGCAACATCATCCTCGACGTGTTCAACCTGCAGATCACCAACCCGGTAGAGCTGGAAGCGCAGATCAACGCTATTGTCGGCGTGGTCACCAATGGCTTGTTCGCGGCGCGTCCAGCGGATTTGTTGCTGCTGGGTACAAGTGAAGGTGTGAAAACGTTGAAGGCTGAGTAAGCTCGGCACTGTCCCATTTTTGTAGACAGATGAAATACCTGTGGGAGCTGGCTTGCCAGCGATGAGGCCGTCACTTTCAACATCAATGTTGACTGTTAGGCCGCCATCGCTGGCAAGCCAGCTCCCACAGTGTTTTGGGGTGATGGTCAGTTTTTTGTGGGCTTCTTGAACACGTAAAACAGATTCGGCTCACTCACCAGATACAGCGTCCCGTCATCATCCATCGCAATGCCTTCCGCTTGCGGCACGGTTTTCTGCAAGCCTTGCCGACCCTTGCTCAGCGACATGGTGCTGAGCGGGCGCCCGTCTACATCCAGCTCCAGAATCAGCCGCGACTCATCCGACAGCGCCAGCAAATGCCCACTGCGCTCGTCGTATTGCAGGCTCGACAGATCGCGCACGAACATCCCGGCATCGCGCTTGGGGTTGTTGATCACGTGCACCGCGTAGGACTTTTCCGGATTGAAGTGAGGAAAGCCGTGCACTTCGTAGATCAGCATCGGGTCGCGCTCCTTGGCGACGAACAGGCGTTTACCCACCGAATCGTAAGCCAGGCCTTCAAAGCCTTTGTTGCCGGCCATGTGCACACCGAGGGTCATCTGCTCGGCGTCCGCCGCGTCGAGAAACTCTGTGTCTTGTTCCAGATGAATCTTGATCAGCCGCTGCTGGGCCTCATCGGTGATCACGTAGGTATCGGCGCTGATGAACTCGACCGCCTCCGCGTCGCCGAAGCCAATCAGCGCGATGCGCCGCAGGATCTTGCCCTCCAGCGACAGCTCAACCAGTTCGGAATTCTTGTTGGTCACGGTAAAAAGACTGTCGCGCACCGGATCGTAGGTCAGCGCCGACACATCGTCGTCGAGCCCATCGATGACGCGCGCTTCGATGTCCACGCGATACTGATCCAGGCCAATGGACTCGGTGCTCAGCGGCTGCCATAAGGTGTGCAGGTTGAACCAGGCGCGTTCGAACAGGCGCATGTATTGGCCGATCACGAGCAGCGTGGTCAGGGCAATCACCGAAAGGATGACCAACAGCGGTTTGGGGCGGGCAAGTCGACGCATTCGGGCGGGCTCGGATTCAAGGCAGGCGGATGAAATATCATGCCTGACTGAACTGAAGCTTAATGGCCACTTGCCTCAAACTACAAGACAACCCTTGTAGGAGCTGTCGCAGACTCCTGTAGGGCGTGGGTTATTTGTGCTTTTCGAAGCGATAAAACAGGTTCGGCTCGCTGACCATGTACAGCGTGCCTGCCTCGTCCATAGTCACGCCTTCGGCGCGGGGAATGGTGTTCTTCAAGCCGTTGAAGCCGCCGAGCAGGGTCATGAAGCTGACTTGCTCGCCCTTCTCGTCCAGTTCCAGCAACAGGTGCGAATCGGCCGACAGCACCAGCAGGTGGCCGGTGCGTGGGTCGGTTGCCAACGCGGAGAGATTACGGATATCCAGCTCATCGCTGGCCAGCTTCTGCTTGTCGCCCTTCAGGGTCTGACCGCCATCGCTTTTCCAGGTAAAAAGCTTCGGTGGTCGTTCTTCACCCAGTAGCAGTTGCTGGGTGCGCGGGTCCCAGGTGATCGCTTCAAAGGCTTTGTTCTGGTCCTTCGACGGGCCGAGGTCGTACTTGGGGAAGTTGGCGATGTTCAGTTCACGAGTGTCGGCATCGACTTTGACGATCGACAGCATGTGCTGGCGCTCATCGATGATCGCCATCAGGCCGTTTTCCATGACGGTCAGGCCTTCCGGATTGCTCCAGCCCACCAGCGGCATCTTGCGCAGCACTTCACCTTGCAGACTCAACTCGACAAGGAACGGATTCTTGCCCATCACCGAAAACAGGGTCTTGGTCTGCGGGTTGTAGGCCAGGTCCGACGCTTCGTCCTTCTCCATGCCCGGCAATGCCTTGGCATCGATCACCACCCGGTAGTCCGGCAGCCAGATGCTTTCCTTTTGCTCGGCCGGGCTTTCGAAGCCCTCGAGCACCCACAGCACGCCGCGGTCATCCCAATGCATGGCAAATGCCAAACCGTACGCGGCGACAATCGCCAGCAACAGCCAGGAATACCAGCGCAGGGCGAAACGGGAGCGGCGTGGGGATTTGAGCTGAGTTTGAGATGACATCAAGGACGCTTTCCGAAAATTCAGGCTATGGGTAATAGCATAAAGAGGCCGGCTAAGACGCCAGAATTGCGGAAATTATCCAGACAGGATGTGAAAAAAACGGCAAATGGCGGGATTGGCGTGTGCGTTTGCGAGCGGCAACACAAAACAAATGTCGGATGGGCTCTATGTATTGAGGAGATTTATGTGGCGAGGGGATTTATCCCCGATGGGTTGCGTAGCAACCCCAAAAAACTTGGGCCTGCTGCGCAGTCCATCGGGGATAAATCCCCTCGCCACAGATAAATCCCATCACCACAAAGGTGAATCAGCGCACGCTGCTGGTGAAGCTGTTGGAGCCGACCAATTCGAGGACGATCTCGTCGCCGACATTCAGCGGGCCGACGCCCGCCGGTGTGCCGGTCAGGATCACGTCACCGGCCTGCAGCGAGAAGCAGCCGGCCATGTACTGGATCATCGGCACGATCGGGTTGAGCATCGCGCTGCTATTGCCGTCCTGACGGACTTCACCGTTGATGGTCAGGCGGATGCCGATGTCGGTCAGATCGGCGAAGGTGCTGCCGACCACAAACGGTGCAAGCACGGCCGCGCCGTCGAACGACTTGGCGATTTCCCACGGCAGGCCCTTGGCTTTCAGCTCGGCCTGCTTGTCGCGCAGGGTCAGGTCCAGCGCCGGGGCGAAACCGGAGATCGCATCCAGCACTTCTTCGCGGCTTGGTTTGGTTGACAGCGGCTTGCCGATCAATACAGCGATTTCCGCTTCGTAGTGCACCGAGCCACGCTCGGCCGGAATGCTGAAGCCATCTTCCAGCGGCACCACGCAACTGCCGGGCTTGATGAACAGCAGCGGCTCGGTAGGCACCGGGTTGTCCAGTTCCTTGGCGTGTTCGGCGTAATTACGGCCAATGCACACCACTTTCCCGATCGGGAAGTGAATGCGCGTGCCGTCGACGTACTGGTGCTGATAGCTCATTTACCGACTCCTGCCTTCATTGATTCATCAGAGATTGCCAATCAAACCGCGAAGATCTTGCCCGGGTTCATGATGCCGTTCGGGTCGAACACCGCTTTGACCGCTTTCATGTACTGGATCTCAACCGGCGAGCGGCTGTAGGTCAAGTAGTCGCGCTTGGTCATGCCCACACCGTGCTCGGCGGATATCGAACCGTTGTACTTCTCGACGGTTTCGAACACCCACTTGTTGACGGTGGCGCACTTGGCGAAAAACTCGTCCTTGCTCAGGTTGTCCGGCTTGAGGATGTTCAGGTGCAGGTTGCCGTCGCCGATGTGGCCGAACCAGACGATTTCAAAGTCCGGGTAGTGTTCGCCGACAATCGCGTCGATTTCCTTGAGGAACGCCGGGACTTTCGAGACGGTGACCGAGATGTCGTTCTTGTACGGCGTCCAGTGCGAGATGGTTTCGGAGATGTACTCGCGCAGTTTCCACAGGTTCTGCAACTGGGTTTCGCTCTGGCTCATCACGCCATCCAGCACCCAGCCCTGCTCGACGCAATGCTCGAAGGTTTCCAGCGCGCTGTTGGCCACTTCTTCAGTGGTCGCTTCGAATTCCAGCAGCGCGTAGAACGGGCAATCGGTTTCGAACGGCGCCGGTACGTCGCCACGACCCATGACTTTGGCCAGAGCCTTGTCGGAGAAAAACTCAAATGCGGTGAGGTCGAGCTTGCCTTGAAAGGCGTGCAGCACTGGCATGATCGAATCGAAATCAGCGGTGCCGAGCACCATCGCCGTGAGGTTCTTCGGCGCGCGATCCAGACGCATGGTCGCTTCAACCACAAAACCGAGGGTGCCTTCAGCGCCGATAAACAGCTGACGAAGGTCATATCCGGTGGCGTTCTTGATCAGGTCTTTGTTCAGTTCCAGCACGTCGCCCTTACCAGTCACGACTTTCATGCCCGCGACCCAGTTGCGGGTCATGCCGTAGCGAATGACCTTGATCCCGCCGGCATTGGTGCCGATGTTGCCGCCAATCTGGCTGGAACCGGCCGAAGCGAAGTCCACCGGATAGTAGAGGCCGTGTTCTTCGGCGCGGTTCTGCAATTGCTCGGTGACCACGCCCGGCTGACAAACGGCAGTGCGGTCAGTGAGGTTCACCTCAAGAATCTGGTTCATGTAATCGAACGACACGACCACTTCGCCATTGGCCGCCACCGCAGCGGCGGACAGCCCGGTGCGCCCGCCCGAGGGCACCAGCGCAACCTTGTGCGCGTTGGCCCAACGAACAACGGCCTGCACTTGCTCGATAGTCTTGGGAAACACGATTGCACTTGGCGCCGGGGCGAAGTGCTTGGTCCAATCCTTGCCGTACGTGTTCAGGGAGTCGGCGTCGGTCAGGACCTTGCCAGGCTCGACCAGGGTCTTCAGTTCATCAATCAGGGCAGGATTGGTCATCGACAGAACTCTCGAACAATTCATGGTCATCCTGAAGACGCTTCACGTCGCAGGAATGAGTGTTTAGCGGGGCGGCTATGCTAGCATACCGACCCCGCGGACCAGTGCCCAACGGCCTTTCTGCGGTGACGGCTTTCCTGCCGTCCGGGTCAGCGTCTGCTGGCTATTTCCTGCCATTTTTCTCCGGGATACAGGTTTACGCAGATGAGCAAGACTTCTCTCGATAAGAGCAAGATCAAGTTCCTTCTTCTCGAAGGCGTCCACCAATCGGCTGTCGACGTCCTCAAGGCGGCGGGCTACACCAGCATCGAATACCTGACAGGTTCCTTGCCGGAAGCCCAGCTCAAGGAAAAGATCGCTGACGCTCACTTCATCGGCATTCGTTCTCGCACCCAACTGACCGAAGAAATCTTCGATCACGCGAAGAAGCTGGTGGCTGTCGGCTGTTTCTGCATCGGCACCAACCAGGTTGACCTGAGTGCTGCCCGCGAGCGCGGTATCGCCGTGTTCAACGCGCCGTACTCCAACACGCGCTCCGTTGCCGAGCTGGTACTGGCCGAAGCCATCCTGCTGCTGCGCGGCATCCCTGAGAAAAACGCTTCCTGCCACCGTGGCGGCTGGATCAAGAGCGCGGCCAACTCCTTCGAGATCCGCGGCAAGAAGCTGGGCATCGTCGGTTACGGCTCGATTGGTACTCAACTGTCGGTTCTAGCCGAAGGCCTGGGCATGCAGGTGTACTTCTATGACACCGTGACCAAGCTGCCGCTGGGCAACGCCACGCAGGTCAACAACCTGCACGAGCTGCTGGGCATGTCCGACATCGTCACCCTGCACGTTCCGGAAACCGCTGCGACCCAGTGGATGATCGGCGAGAAGGAAATCCGCGCCATCAAGAAGGGCGGCATCCTGATCAACGCTGCACGCGGCACCGTGGTCGAGCTCGATCACCTGGCCGCAGCGATCAAGGACAAGCACCTGATCGGCGCCGCCATCGACGTATTCCCGGTGGAGCCACGCTCCAACGACGAAGAGTTCGAAAGCCCGCTGCGTGGCCTCGATAACGTGATCCTGACCCCGCACATCGGTGGTTCGACCGCCGAAGCGCAAGCCAACATCGGTCTGGAAGTGGCGGAAAAACTGGTCAAGTACAGCGACAACGGTACTTCCGTTTCGTCGGTGAACTTCCCGGAAGTGGCCCTGCCGGCCCACCCTGGCAAGCACCGCCTGCTGCACATCCACGAGAACATTCCGGGTGTGATGATGGAGATCAACAAGGTCTTCGCCGAAAACGGCATCAACATCTCCGGTCAGTTCCTGCAGACCAACGAGAAGGTCGGCTACGTGGTGATCGACGTCGACGCCGAGTACTCGGAGCTGGCGCAAGAGAAGCTGCAACACGTCAACGGCACCATTCGTAGCCGTGTGCTGTTCTGATTGAGCGTTGAACCACAAAAAAAGGGAGCCTTCGGGCTCCCTTTTTCATGCACGTCGAAACATTATTTGACGTTGACGGTGATTTTTTCGGAAACGATCGACGGGTCAAACGGCATATGGCCGCTATCACCCAGAATCAGTTGCAAAGTGTGCTTGCCGGGAGCCAGTTTGATGGTGGCCTCGGTCTGCGCTTTGCCGAAATGCATATGGTGGGCATCAGTCGGGATAGGCGCGCCAGCCGCCGGCAGCTTGTCGACGTCGATCAGCAGGTGATGGTGACCGGTGTTCTTGGTGACATCCCCGGCTGGCGCCAGCGCGACATCCTTGGTGCCGAACTTGACCTTGAACTCCTGGGAAACAGTCGCCCCGTCCTCGGGAGAAACGATGAACACTTCGGCGCCTTTCGGGGCCGGAGTCGCCGCACTGGCGAACACCGAAACACCCATCAGCACACCCGCCAATGCAGCACGTGACATAAAGCTTTTCATTTTCTTCTCCAGTTTTTCCGTAAAATCCGCACGGTCATGACAACTTCATGACCATTCGTTGTCGAAGGCACTCGACAACCATAGCAAAGCGAGCCTAACTCAGAGCATCGCGATAATGATTTCAAAGGAGTGACCATGCGCTTTCTGCCTGGCCTGATCTGCCTGCTACCCCTTCTGAGCCCGCTGGCTCACGCCGAACTGATTGACGACATCAATGACCGTGGCGAGCTGCGCATAGCCCTTGAGGCTAATACACCGCCATTCAATTTCAAGGAAGGCGACACGCTCACGGGGTTCGAGGTCGAGCTTGGGCAATTGCTGGCCAAGGAGCTGGATGTGCGCGCCGACTTCATCGTCACCGACGCGGGCGATCTGCTCCAGGGCGTTGAAAGCGGCAAGTACGACGTCGCGCTCAATCACATAGCACTGACACCTGAACTCAAGGATCGTTTCGACTTCAGCGAGCCGTACAGCCAGATCGATTCACAGTTGCTGGCGAAGAAGGATGAGCAGCCGCGCCCCATGGTATTGGTGCAGGCGCTGACCGAGCAGAAGCCTGCGGCGAGTGCGCCGGTGGAATTGGCGATACCGTTTCAGAAGGGTAATCCGGCATTTCGCGCCAGCCTTGAGAGTGCGATGCAGCGGATCAAGGCGGATGGGCGATTGGCGGCGTTGTCCGAGAAGTGGTTGAAGCCCTGAGCCCCTGAAGAGCCCCTCACCCTAGCCCTCTCCCAGAGGGAGAGGGGACTGATTGGGGGATGCTTCAGAAATACACCGACCTGTGATGGCTATACCGAATCCATAATCGACCGGGCATTGCTCTGCCGAATCCATGATCAACAAGGTCTTTCAGGTCGATGTAAAGCCCGAGACACCTCGGTCGGCCCCCTCTCCCTCCGGGAGAGGGCTGGGGTGAGGGCAGTGACTTCGGATCAGTCCAAAACCGCCAAAGCCAGCGCTGCTTGCAGCAGTTCAAGTTCGCTGAAGACCTGGACACCATGGCGTTTGAGCAACGCAGCAGTAACACCCTCGCCACTGACCTTCACCCCGCTGAACGTCCCGTCATACGTCAACAGATTCCCGCACGACGGACTGTTGGCCTTGAGCACCGCCACCCGAATGCCGTGCTTTTGCGCCAGCTCTAGCGCCTGCTGCGCGCCATCCAGAAACTGCGCACTCACGTCCTCACCTTCAGTGGTGATCACCGATGCAACACCGTCCAGCACCTCAGCCCCCTGCCCGCCCGGAATCTCCGCCGCCGCTCGCGGCGTCGGCAAACCACCGGCCACCTCAGGGCACAACGGCACTACCCGTCCTTCAGCGATCCACTGTTCCAGCAAATCAAACGGCCCGCTGGCTCCGCCGTCATAACGCACGCGGTGGCCCAACAGGCAGCGGCTCACCAGTATCTTTTGCATGTCAGAAAGGCTCGCTTCCGCGACGACGGAACCAACCCGTCAGCGACAAGCGCTCACGATGGGCTGGCAGCACTTCGTGCGGCACTTCGCCGGAGAGAAAGACCACCAGACAACCCCCGGTTGGTTGCACGTCGTGAACACGATCATCGCTCAGGTACATGCGTAACTGACCGCCATCCTCCGGCAGCCAGGCATCATTGAGGTAAACCACCACCGAGACCATGCGCCGGTCATCGTCGCGAAAGCGGTCGACGTGCTTGCGATAAAACGCGCCCGGCGGATACAGGGCAAAATGGCATTCGAAGTCTTCAAGCCCCAGGAACAAGCCACGGTTGAGCGCCTCGCGCAGGCTGTTCATCAGGTTCAGATAACGGTCACTGGCCTCAGCCTGGCCCGGATCGATCCACTGGATATGGTCGCCGCGAATACCTTCGCGAATCTCTGAAAACGGCCCACGACCAACTCCCGCCGGCGCCAGTTCACCCTCGGCTTCACGTTTGCGGCACTCGGCCGCCAGCTCGCGGGTCAAACCGGCGGGCAGGAAAATGTTCTGCTGCGACCAGCCGTGTTCGGCCAGGTCGTCGACAATACGCAACAGCAGTGGGTGTTCAGAGGATATTTGCATGGCGCGCATAGTATGTCGGCGGCAAAAAATCCGACAGAGCCACGCGGCGGCTTGCTACGAATTCTCGACAAGTAACGGCACCGCACGGAGAATAGTCCGCTGCTGACAGGAGTCCCTATGCGCCGTTTGCTTTTTTCACTGTTGATGTTCTGTGTTTTGCCCGCCTGGGCGGACGGCTACGATCAGCTGTACAAGGTCGCCGGCTGGCCAGATCAACGTGCGCATTTCAATGACGCCCTGAGTGCCGCGCAGCAGCGCTATCAAAACAGCCTGCCGCCCGCCGTGTTTCAAGCGTTGGTGAACAACAGCAATCAGCGCTTCGCCCCGCAGGCCATGGATCAACGCGCCGAGGCGCAGTTGAGGCAGAACCTCGCCGACCCGAAACCGGCCCTGTCTTTTTTCCAATCGCCGCTGGGCAAGAAAATCGTTGCCGCCGAATTACTCGCGACCCGTCGCAATCAACTGGCCAAGAATGCCAAGGGCCTGCCGAAGATGCCGGCCAGCGATAGCCGCCTGCTGATCATCGGCCACCTCGCCCAAGCCCTGCCCGCCCGTGAGGCTGGTGCCGAAGTCAGCCTGGCGATAGCCGGCGTCGCGGCGGACAGTTTGAGTTCGATGATTCCGGGACTGCTCGGTGGCGGTCAGGCGCAAGGCATGTTGAACGGTCAGCGTCAGCGCCTGATGGATCAGATTGGTGCGGACATGAACAACACGTTGCTCTACGTTTATCGCGATCTGTCGGATAACGAACTGGAGGAGTTTGCGACGTTTGCCGAGTCGACCGAGGGCAAGGCGTATTACCAGGCCGCGCTGGCGGCGATTCGGGCGGGGTTGGCGGTGGGCCAGTAATCTTCGTCGCCTGACAGGCCGCCTTCGCGAGCAAGCTCGCTCCCACATTGGATATTCAGTGAACGCGGAATTGGGGTTCAACAAAGATCAACTGTGGGAGCGAGCTTGCTCTCGAAAAGGCCCTCACAGACGCTACAAATTCCGGCCCCTGATCCGCTTGCTCAAGAACTCAAAATACTCCTCACGCATATCAGCCGTCTCATTCGCCAGATGATGCCGCGCCTCGGGCAGCAGCAAGATCTGCGGCCGATCGAACTTCAACTTCAACACCTGAAGATTGTGCTGCCAGTCCACGGTCATGTCCGCCTGCCCCTGAATGATCAGTGGCCGTCGCGGACTTTTTTTGGCGAATTCCACCCGGTTGATCCAGCGTGACAAGGCCCCGACCCACGCCGTCGGCAAGCGCTTGGGCTGCAACGGATCGGCCAGCAGAAACGGCAGGAAATCCGGGTCGTTGGAGTTCTCGCTAAAACGCCGCGTGATGCCCCGCACGAAAGGCCGCAGCAGGTAATAACTCAGCTGCGACCAACCCCACGCCCGCGGCCGTACCAGCGGCGACAGCAAAATCACCTGACCCTGCGCCGGACTGCTCTCGCCATGGTTGAGCACATGGTCGACCACAATCGCACCGCCGGTGCTTTGCCCACACAAGTGCCACGGCTGCGGCAGGGCAATCGAATTCGCTTCGACGAACAAGGCTTGCAGCGCGTCCTGATATTCCGAGAAGTCGCGAATGCTCGCCCGCACGCCGCTCGACAGACCATGCCCGGGCAAATCGCAGGCAATCACCGCAAAATCCTGATCCAGCGCCCACTCGATCAAATGCCGATAGAGCCCGGTGTGATCATAGAAACCGTGCAGCAGAAACAACGTGCCCTTGACCTTCTCCGGCCACCAGCAATGGCTGACCAGTTCGTAGCCATCGACGTCGAAACGCCCCATGCCGCGCCAGACATCACGCTCGGGAAAATCGGTTTTGTAGAAGCGCTGATAGGCCTTCGCCTCCTCCGACAACGGCTGCCACTCGGCCAAAGGCTTGAGGCTCGCGCGTAATTGATCGGGGTCGAAAGTAGCAGGCATGAGGCAAATTCCAGAGCGGTGAACAGACTTTATCGGCTTGCGATATTCATCTGTCGCGGCAAGCATGGCAAGCTAGCCGCCCCTCAAGGATCGAAATACATGCGTTCGTCCTACCGCACCGCACTGTTTGCCAGCCTGCTCGCGCTTGTGTCTGCCGGGGTGTTGTGGGCAGCGTACGACTGGTTTCAAGGCCGATATTTGCGCGCATTCAGCGAGCACACGGCGGTGTTTTCCGGTGATCCGTTGCGCCTGCCGGACGATCTGGCCGGGCCAGGCAAGATTCGCCTGGTGCACTTCTGGGACCCGGCATGCCCCTGCAACGTCGGTAATCAGCAGCACCTGACCGAGATGGTCGAGAAGTTCGGCGCCAAAGGCGTGGAGTTCTTCGCAGTGCAAAAAACCGGTAGCCACGGTCAGTTGCCCAGCACCCTCAGCAGTCTGAAACCCCTCGCGGTATTGCCCGGTTCCGAGCAGATTCCCGCCAGCCCGGCCGTGGCGATCTGGGACCGCAGCGGCAAACTCGCGTACTTCGGCCCGTACAGCGAAGGCCTGACTTGCAACTCCAGCAACAGTTTTATCGAACCGATCCTGAATGCGTTGATGGATGATCGTGCGGTGAATGCCACGCACACCCTCGCGGTGGGCTGCTATTGCCCGTGGCCGTTACAGGCGCAGTAAGGCATTCCGGACTTTTCAAGGACAGCGATGCACGGCACAGAAGGTCTGTGCTAATTGTTTGCAGCCCGGCGGGCGGCAATCCCGCCTGTACAAGGAGTCACCATGAAGCGCGTGTTCACTGTTCTTGCCTTGCTCATCGTTGTCCTGCTCGCTGGCGCAGGCTGGTACGTCTACAGCAAACAGCCGACACGTCAGGGCCAGATTGAACTGCGCAACTTGCAAGGTTCGGTGACCGTGCGCTACGACGAGCGCGGCGTTCCGCACATCCGCGCAGAGAACGAAACCGACCTTTACCGCGCCCTCGGCTATGTGCATGCCCAGGATCGCCTGTTCCAGATGGAAGCCATGCGCCGTCTCGCTCGAGGAGAGTTGGCCGAAGTGCTCGGGCCCAAACTGCTCGCCACCGACAAACTGTTCCGCAGCCTGCGCATCCGCGAGCGTGCCGCCAGTTACGTCGCCAGCCTCGACAAGCAGTCGCCGGCGTGGAAGGGCCTGCAAGCCTATCTGGATGGCATCAATCAATATCAGGACACGCACGCCGCGCCGGTTGAGTTCGACGTGCTGGGCATCCCCAAGCGGCCGTTCACCGCTGAAGACAGCATCAGCGTCGCCGGCTACATGGCCTACAGCTTTGCTGCAGCATTTCGCACCGAACCGCTGCTGACCTACGTGCACGATCAACTCGGCGCCGATTACCTCAACGTCTTCGACCTCGACTGGCAGCCAAAAGGTGTGCTGGCCAAAGATCACGCCAACCCGAAACCGGCCCTCGCCGCCAACGACTGGAAAGACCTCAACGCCCTCGCCCGTCTCAGCGAACAGGCGCTGATTGACAACGGTCTGCCGCAATTCGAAGGCAGCAATGCCTGGGTCATCTCGGGCAGTCGCAGCCAAAGCGGCAAACCGCTACTGGCCGGTGATCCGCATATTCGCTTCTCGGTGCCATCGGTGTGGTACGAGGCGCAACTGTCGGCGCCGGGCTTTGAGCTCTACGGCCATCATCAGGCGCTGGTGCCGTTCGCGTTCCTGGGACACAACATGGATTTCGGCTGGAGCCTGACCATGTTCCAGAATGACGATCTGGATCTGATCGCCGAGAAGGTCAACCCGGATAACCCGAATCAGGTCTGGTATCACGGCCAGTGGACCGACATGGTCAGCACTGAACAGCAGATCGCCGTGAAGGGTCAGGCGCCGGTGACGATTACCTTGCGTCAGTCGCCCCACGGCCCGATCGTCAACGACGCGCTCGGTACGGCTGCCGGCAAGACGCCAATCGCCATGTGGTGGGCGTTCCTCGAAACCCCGAACCCGATCCTCGAAGGTTTCTATCAGCTCAACCGCGCCGACACACTGGCCAAGGCCCGCGCCGCTGCGGCCAAGGTACAGGCGCCGGGGCTCAACCTCGTCTACGCCAACGCCAAGGGCGATATCGCCTGGTGGGCTTCGGCGTTGTTGCCCAAACGCCCCGCCGGGGTCAAGCCGGGCTTCATTCTTGATGGCAGCACTGATCAGGCGGACAAGGACGGTTTCTTCCCGTTCAGCGCCAACCCGCAGGAAG
Organism: Pseudomonas sp. NPDC098747; assembly: GCF_044760045.1. Lineage (NCBI taxonomy): Bacteria > Pseudomonadati > Pseudomonadota > Gammaproteobacteria > Pseudomonadales > Pseudomonadaceae > Pseudomonas > Pseudomonas sp. NPDC098747. Next base: position 16,989 of record NZ_JBIWAL010000032.1, read on the forward strand.
AAAACCCGGCACGCGGCTATATCGTCTCGGCCAACTTCCAGCCCGTTTCGCCAACCGGCATGGAGATTCCCGGTTACTACAACCTCGCCGACCGTGGCCAACAGCTCAATCGGCAGCTCAGCGACAAGAATGTGAAGTGGACCAACGAAGCCAGCCAGAAGCTGCAACTGGGCACCGCCACTGGTTACGGCCCACGTTTGCTGGCGCCGTTGTTGCCCGTGCTGCGTGAAGTGGTGAGCGATCCGGCGCAGTTGAAACTGGTCGAGCAACTGGCGCAGTGGCCAGGCGACTATCCACTGGACTCGGTGAGTGCGACGGTGTTCAACCAGTTCCTCTACGACCTCGCCGATGCGGCGATGCGCGATGAGTTGGGCAATGACTTTTTCGAGACGCTGTTGTCGACGCGGGTGATTGATTCGGCATTGCCACGCCTGGCGGCAAACGCTGATTCAGTCTGGTGGGATAACCGCAACACACCCTCCAAAGAGACTCGCGCCGATAGCGTGCGCGCGGCATGGCAGGCGAGCATGAAGCATCTGAAGCTGACCCTCGGTGACGATGCGTCCACATGGCAATGGGGCACGGCGCACACCCTGACCCACGGGCATCCGCTGGGGCAGCAGAAGCCGCTGGATCGCCTCTTCAACGTCGGGCCGTTCGCCGCACCGGGCAGCCATGAAGTGCCGAACAACCTTTCGGCGAAGATCGGCCCGGCGCCGTGGCCGGTGACTTACGGGCCTTCGACGCGGCGCTTGGTCGACTTCGCTGATCCTGCTCACAGCTTGACGATCAATCCGGTCGGCCAGAGTGGCGTGCCGTTTGATCGTCACTATGACGATCAGGCTGAGGCGTATGTGGACGGGATGTATGTGCAGGCGCACTTCAGCGAGGAAGAGGTGACGGCGAATACGCGCAGTACATTGAAGCTGCTGCCGGCGCGTGGGACTCCTTAAAAAGCCCCTCACCCTAGCCCTCTCCCGGAGGGAGAGGGAACTGACCGAGGTGTCTTGCGCCTTACGTCGACCTGAAAAATCGGCATCGATTATGGATTCAGTACAGCTCGCTCATGTCGGCGTATCTCTCCAAAATCCCCGAATCGACCCCCTCTCCCTCTGGGAGAGGGCTGGGGTGGGCTCAAACCAGCACCGCAAAATTCAGCCGAAACTGCTGCGGCGTCACACCCAGCCGTCGATTGAACACACTGCGCATATGCTGTGCATCGCGAAATCCGCACTGATACGCCACGGTCTTCAACGGCGCCGTCGTGCTTTCGAGCATCACTCGCGCCGCATCCACCCGCGCCCGCTCGACGAATTCGGCCGGGGTGATCCTGGCTTCACGGGCAAACACCCGGGAAAAATTGCGTGCACTCATGTTCGCCGCGTTGGCCAGATCGGCAATGGTCAGATCTCCGGTGAGGTTGGCCAGCACATACAACTGCACCATCGCCACGGCCGACGTCGGTTCCGCGTGCGGCGTCAGAAACGGGCTGAACTGTGACTGCCCGCCGGAACGCTGAGTGAACACCACCAGCCGCTTGGCCACGCTCAGTGCCACTTCCGCGCCGTGATCACGCGCCAGCAGATACAGCGACAGATCAATCCCCGCCGTCACCCCCGCCGAGGTATAGAGCGTACCGTCCTCGACATACAGGCGATCCGCCTCGACCTGCGTCGACGGGCACAACTGCGCCAACGCCTGCGCGTCGTTCCAGTGCGTGGTGACCGTGCGCCCTTCCAGCAACCCTGAGCGGGCGAGCATGAACGCGCCGTTGCAGATCGAACCGAAACGCCGCGCTCGCGCGCAGGCTTCACCCAGCCAGACGTCGAAGGTCTTGCCGAAATCCATGAACGGCAATTGCGGCCCGCCGGCCACCAGCAACAGGTCATAGGCGTCGAGCGCTTCGCTGAAGTGTCGATGAGCCGTGAGGTTCAAACCGTTGGAACAGGCCATGGCGCCGTGCTCCACACCGATCGCTTCCAGCCGATAGTGATCCTCGGGCGCCAGAAACCGGTTGGCCTCGGCGAACACATCCAAGGGGCCGGTGACATCCAGCGATTGCACGCCGGGGAACACCACGATGGCGACGGTTCTGTTCATCTCGCTTGAGGCCTCCTGAGCATCTGCCAACCCTCCAATCAGCCCAGTTGGCACGATTTGCAGGTCGATTGGCAAGGATCGCAGCCATGCGTCGATTGTTCGCTTGCAGCCCCGGGAACAGACTTTCCCTATCAGCGCCACGACGGCGTTTTCGATGAAACGCTTCACAGGAGCAGCCTCCATGAGCACGACCATTGCCGGCATCACAATCCCTGACAGCGCCCTCGCGCGCGCCACCACCGAGTACATCCGCGACATCGAATCCGACTTGCTCTACCACCACTCGCGCCGGGTGTTTCTGTTCGGTGCGCTCAGCGGTGAGCGCCAACAGCTGACCTACGATCCGGAGTTGTTGTACGTCGGCGCGATGTTTCACGACCTCGGACTGGTCGAAGGTCATCGCAGCGATGACGAACGTTTTGAAGTGGATGGAGCCAACGCGGCAGCGGCTTTTCTCAAGCCCTATGGGTTGAGCGATGACGACATCGAGCAGGTCTGGTTGTCGATTGCGTTGCACACCACGCCGGGCGTACCCAAGCATCTGCGCCCGACCGTGGCGCTGGTGACGGCGGGTGTGGAAATGGATGTGCTCGGGATGGATTATGCGGCGTTCAGCACGGTGCAACGTGAGGCGGTGGTGCATGCGCACCCGCGTGGGGAAGGTTTCAAGGAGTGCATCATCTGCGCGTTCGCCGATGGCTTGCGGCATCGTCCGCAGACCACGTTCGGCAATGTGAAGACCGATGTGCTGGTGGATCAGGAGCCGGGGTTCAAGCCGATGAACTTTGTTGAGGTCATCCGCAGATCCGATTGGACTGCATAAACCACAGTGTGAAAGTGACCTCTGTGGCGAGGGGATTTATCCCCGTTGGGTCGCGAAGCGCCCCCTCTTTTGATCGAAAAAGAAGGGGGCTGCTGCGCAGCCCAACGGGGATAAATCCCCTCGCCACAAAGGCTCGCTCTCACGGGTATTTGGGTTGATCACAAGGTTGTGATCAACCCAATCGGCTTACACCGCTCCCGGCGCAGGCGCGCGGCGCACGTCTGGCTGTTTCCACGAATCGGCAGCGCTTTCATCGATGGCTTGCTGGATGGCTTTCTTGCGGGCTTCTTCGGCACGGCGGCTGAAGAACCAGACCATGAAGGTCACGATCGACACCGCCAGCAGAATCAGGCTGGCCACGGCGTTGATCTCAGGCTTCACGCCTAGACGTACCGCCGAGAACACTTCCATCGGCAGAGTCGTCGAACCCGGGCCCGACACGAAGCTCGCCAGTACCAGATCGTCCAGCGACAGCGCGAACGACATCATGCCGCCCGCCGCGAGCGACGGCGCGATCATCGGGATGGTGATCAGGAAGAACACCTTCCACGGGCGCGCACCCAGGTCCATGGCCGCTTCTTCAATCGACAGGTCCAGCTCACGCAAACGCGCCGACACCACCACCGCCACATACGCCGCACAGAACGTCGTGTGAGCGATCCAGATGGTGACAATGCCGCGTTCCTGCGGCCAGCCGATCATCTGCGCCATGGCCACGAACAGCAGCAACAGCGACAGACCGGTGATCACTTCGGGCATTACCAACGGCGCCGTCACCAGACCGCCGAACAGCGTGCGGCCCTTGAAGTGGGTGATGCGCGTCAGCACGAATGCTGCCAGCGTGCCCAGCGCTACCGCAGCCACCGCCGTGTAGCAGGCGATTTCCAGCGAGCGCAGCACCGAGCCCATCAGTTGCGAGTTGTCGAGCAGGCCGACGTACCACTTGATCGACCAGCCGCCCCACACCGTTACCAGTTTGGAGGCGTTGAACGAGTAGATCACCAGGATCAGCATCGGCAAGTAGATGAACAACAAACCCACGACCAGCATCAGGCTGGAGAAACGGATGCGCTTCATTCTTTACCCTCCATTTCCTTGGCCTGACTGCGGTTGAACAGGATGATTGGCACAATCAGGATCGCCAGCATTACCACCGCCAGCGCGGACGCCACCGGCCAGTCACGGTTGTTGAAGAACTCTTGCCAGAGCACTTTACCGATCATCAGGGTTTCCGGGCCGCCAAGCAGTTCCGGGATGACGAACTCGCCCACCACCGGAATGAACACCAGCATGCAGCCGGCGATAATCCCGTTCTTGGACAGTGGAATGGTGATTTTCCAGAAGCTGTTGAAGGTGCTCGAACCGAGGTCCGAAGCCGCCTCCAGCAGACTGTTGTCGTGCTTCACCAGGTTGGCGTACAGCGGCAGGATCATGAACGGCAGATACGAATAGACGATGCCGATGTACACCGCGAGGTTGGTGTTGAGGATCTGCAGCGGTTCATCGATCAAGCCCATGCTCATCAGGAATCCGTTGAGCAAGCCGTTGTTGCTGAGGATGCCCATCCACGCGTAAACGCGGATCAGGATCGCCGTCCAGGTCGGCATCATGATCAGCAGCACCAGCACCGTTTGCATCTCTTTACGGGCGCTGGCGATGGCGTAGGCCATCGGGTAACCGATCGCAAGGCACAAAACGGTACTGATCAGCGCCATCTTCAGCGAGCCGAGATAAGCGGCGATGTACAACTCGTCGCCCGCCAGCATCGCGTAGTTGCCCAGGTTCAGCAGCAGTTGCAGCTTCTGCTCGGCAAAGGTGTAGATCTCGGTGTACGGCGGAATGGCCACGTCGGCTTCGGCGAAGCTGATCTTCAGAACGATGAAGAACGGCAACATGAAGAACAGAAACAGCCAGATGAACGGAACCCCGATGACCAGTTGGCGGCCATTGGGAATTATTCGGTTAATGCGCCGTTTGAATTTGCGCATGTTCATGAGCGAAGTACCACACCGCTGTCGTCTTCCCACCACACGAAAACCTGATCACCCCAGGTCGGACGGGCGCCACGGCGTTCAGCGTTGGCGACGAAGGACTGCACCAGTTTGCCGCTCGGCAATTCGACGTAGAACACCGAGTGACCGCCGAGGTAGGCGATGTCATGCACCTTGCCGCTCGACCAGTTGTATTCGCAAGTCGGTTGATCGGCGGTAACCAGCAGTTTCTCCGGACGAATCGCGTAGGTGACCGACTTGTCCTGCACCGAAGTGCTGATGCCGTGACCGACGTAGATCTGCCGGTCGAGATCCTTGCAAGTGATGGTCGCGTGACCTTCGGCGTCGTCGATCACTTCGCCTTCGAAGATGTTGACGTTGCCGATGAATTCGCAGACCAGACGGCTGGTCGGGGTTTCGTAGATGTCGATCGGGCTGCCGATCTGGGCGATCCAGCCCAAGTGCATGATCGCGATACGCTCGGCCATGGTCATGGCCTCTTCCTGGTCATGGGTCACCATCACGCAGGTCACGCCGACGCGCTCGATGATTTCCACCAGTTCGAGCTGCATCTGCGAACGCAGCTTTTTATCCAGTGCGCCCATCGGCTCATCGAGCAGCAACAGCTTCGGGCGCTTGGCCAGCGAGCGCGCCAGCGCCACACGCTGACGCTGACCGCCAGACAGTTGATGCGGCTTGCGCTTGGCGTACTGGCTCATCTGCACCAGTTTGAGCATCTCGGCCACACGGGCTTCGACTTCAGCCTTGGGAATCTTGTCCTGCTGCAAACCGAACGCGATGTTCTGCGCCACGGTCATGTGCGGGAACAAAGCGTAGGACTGGAACATCATGTTGATCGGACGTTCGTACGGCGGCATGTCGGTGATGTCGACGCCGTCGAGAAAAATGCGCCCCTCCGTGGGCCGTTCGAACCCTGCCAGCATCCGCAGCAGAGTGGATTTGCCCGATCCCGAACCGCCGAGCAGGGCGAAGATCTCACCCTTTTTGATTTCCAGGGACACGTCGTCCACGGCAATCGTCTCGTCGAACTTCTTCGTGACCCGGTCGATTTTGACCAACACCTGTTTCGGTGTCTGGTCGCCCTCGAGGGCTTTCTTATAGGCGCCGGAGGCAACTGCCATTTACGAAACTCCCAGAAAAAAACAGTGCAGTTCGCCCAATGCGGACGAACCCAGGATAGTTTGTGCCTTACATCCCCGACTTGACCTTGGTCCAGCTGCGGGTCATCAGGCGCTGAATGTTCGGTGGCAACTCGGTCGACACGTAGGCCTTGTCGATCACGGCCTGTGGTGGATAAACCGACTCATCGCTACGGATGGATTGATCCATCAGCTTGTCCGAGCCCGGGTTGGGGTTGGCGTAACCGACTGAATCACTGACCTGGGCGATCACCTCAGGTTTCAGCAGATAGTTGATGAAGGCGTGGGCTTGCTTCACGTTCGACGAATCCTTGGGAATCGCCAGCATGTCGAACCACAACGCGCCGCCCTCTTTCGGCACCGTGTAGGCGATGTTCACGCCCTTCTTGGCTTCATCTGCGCGGTTCTTCGCCTGGAAGATATCGCCGGAGAAGCCAATGGCCACGCAGATGTCGCCGTTGGCCAGGTCGCCGATGTATTTGGAGGAGTGGAAGTAGGTTACGTAGGGGCGCACGGCGAGCAATTTGTCGGTGGCTTTCTCGTAATCCTTGGGATTGGTGCTGTTGGCATCCAGGCCCAGATAGTTGAGCACGGTCGGCATCATTTCATCGGCCGAATCGAGGAACGCGACGCCACAGCTTTGCAGCTTCTTGATGTTTTCCGGCTCGAACAGCACTCCCCAGGAGTCGATCTTGTCGACGCCGAGCACAGCCTTCACTTTATCGACGTTGTAGCCGATGCCGTTGGTGCCCCACAGGTACGGCACGGCGTACAGGTTGCCCGGATCGTTCTGCTCCAGACGCTTGAGCAGCGCCGGGTCGAGATTCGAGTAGTTCGGCAGCTGCGCCCGGTCGAGTTTCTGGAACGCGCCCGCCTTGATCTGCTTGCCGAGAAAGTGGTTCGACGGCACAACCACGTCGTAGCCAGTACGCCCGGCGAGCAACTTGCCCTCCAGGGTTTCGTTGGAGTCGAACACGTCGTAGACCGGTTTGATCCCGGTCTCTTTCTGGAAGTCGGCCAGCGTCGTTTCGCCGATGTAATCCGACCAGTTATAAATATGCACCGTGCCGGCGGCTTGGGCACCGACGGCGATCGTCAGGCCGGCAGCGGCCAGCAGGGCATTGCGCAAAGAAGAAAAAATCGGCACGTGGAGGTCCTCTAAAATTAGTTGGGCCCAAGTTGCCCAGCGTTGCATGACAGCCATGGCTGCCCGGCAACAAAACCGGCGCGCAACTTACCCTCGAAAAACCGTTCCAGCAAAACTTTCTGTCATTTAATTATTCCGCTGGCCGTCGTCGCGCAGACGACGGCCAACGGTTGCGGCTTCAAACCGGTTTATTTGCCAGATTTGATTTTGGTCCAGCTGCGGGTGATCAGGCGCAGTGTGGCTGCATCCAGATCGCTGATCGCGTAGAGCTGCTTCTTCACTTCAGCCGAAGGATAGATGCTCGCATCGCTGGTGATGTCTTTGTCCACCAGCGGCGTGGCTGCCTTGTTGCCGTTCGGGAAACGTACGGCGTTGGTGATCTCGGCCATCACTTCCGGCTGCAGCAGGTAGTTCATGAACTTGTAGGCTGCTTCGACGTTGGTGGCATCCTTTGGCATGGCAACCATGTCGTAGAACGTACCGGCGCCTTCTTTCGGAATGGTGTAGGCCAGCTTGACCTTGTCACCGGCTTCCTTGGCGCGCGACTTCGACTGTTCCAGGTCACCCGAGTAGCCCACAGCTACACAGAGGTTACCGTTGGCCAAATCGGAGATGTACTTTGAGGAGTGGAAGTAGGCAACCGATGGACGAACCTTGAGGAACAGGTCTTCGGCGGCTTTCAGATCAGCCTTGTCTTTGCTGTTGGTCGGCTTGCCCAAATAGTGCAGCGCTGCCGGAATCATTTCGGTCGGTGCATCGAGGAAACTTACGCCGCAGCTTTTCAGCTTCTCCATGTTCTCAGGCTTGAACACGACGTCCCAGGAATCGATCTTGTCGATGCCCAGTGCAGCCTTGACCTTCTCCGGGTTGTAGCCGATGCCGATCGAGCCCCACATGTACGGGAACGCGTGTTTGTTGCCCTGGTCGCTGGCATCGCCAACGGCTTTGAGCAGGTCTTCATCGAGGTTCTTCCAGTTCGGCAGCTTGGACTTGTCCAGCTCCTGATACACGCCGGCCTTGATCTGCTTGGCGAGGAAGTTGTTGGACGGCACCACGATGTCGTAACCGGATTTACCGGCCAGCAGTTTGGCTTCCAGGGTTTCGTTGCTGTCGAACACGTCGTAAACGACTTTGATGCCGGTCTCTTTTTCAAACTTGGCAACGGTGTCCGGTGCGATGTAGTCGGACCAGTTGTAGACGTGCAACACCTTGTCGTCCGCCTGAACCGCACCCGCCATCATGCCCGCGATGGACAGAGCGAGAAGTGTCTTGCCAGCAAGCTTTTTGCCTAATGCCTTCATGCGTAATGCTCCAAATTTTTCTTTTTTGAACCACTTTGTTCAGCGGCCGAACCCGGACAACTGGAACCGCGGCTAGTCTGGCAAGTTCCGAGGCGGTCTTTCAAGGAAAGACCAGCCTTTCTGACAGCTTTGCGCGAGAGCGCCTGGGCACTCCCGCACAAAGCCTAGCACTTAGCCCTGCAACGCACTGAGGGTCAGGTCCAGGCACTTGCGTGCCTTTGTAACCAGCTCGTCGATCTCCGCTTTGCTGATCACCAGCGGCGGCGCGATGATCATGGTGTCGCCCACGGCGCGCATGATCAGCCCGTTGTCGAAGCAGAACTGGCGGCAGATCATGCCCACGCCACGGCCTTCGTAACGTTTGCGGGTGGCCTTGTCCTGCACCAGTTCGATCGCCCCCAGCAGACCGACCCCGCGAACTTCACCCACCAATGGATGATCGTTCAGTTCCCGCAGTCGTTTCTGCAAATACGGTGCCGTTTCGTTGTGCACGTTCTCGATAATTTTTTCTTCGCGCAGAATGCGGATGTTTTCCAGGCCCACTGCCGCCGCCACCGGGTGACCGGAGTAGGTGAAACCGTGGTTGAAATCGCCACCTTCGTTAAGCACCGCGACCACGGTATCGCGCACGATCAGGCCACCCATCGGGATGTAGCCGGAGGTCAGGCCTTTGGCGATGGTCATCATGTCGGGCTTGAGGTCGTAGAAATCGCTACCGAACCACTCACCGGTACGGCCGAAACCACAGATCACCTCATCCGCGACGAACAAGATGTCGTACTTGGCGAGGATTTCCTTCACACGCGGCCAGTAGCTGTCGGGCGGAATAATCACGCCGCCGGCGCCCTGGATCGGCTCGGCAATAAAGGCACCGACGTTGTCGACGCCGACTTCGAGAATCTTCTCTTCCAGCTGATTGGCCGCCCAGATACCGAACTCTTCCGGGGTCATGTCGCCGCCTTCAGCGAACCAGTAAGGCTGCGCGATGTGAACGATGCCCGGGATCGGCAAGTCGCCCTGCTCATGCATATACGTCATGCCACCCAGGCTCGCGCCGGCCACGGTGGAACCGTGATAACCGTTCTTGCGGCTGATGATGACTTTCTTGTTCGGCTGGCCCTTGATCGCCCAGTAGTGGCGAACCAAGCGCAACATGGTGTCATTGCCTTCGGAGCCGGAGCCGGTGAAGAACACGTGGCTCATGCCTTCTGGCGCGATGTCGGCGATGGCCTTGGCCAGTTCCAGTGCCGGCGGGTGGGCGGTCTGGAAAAACAGGTTGTAGTACGGCAGTTCGCGCATCTGTTTGCTGGCGGCATCGGCCAGCTCTTCGCGACCGTAACCGATGGCCACGCACCACAGACCGGCCATGCCGTCGAGGATCTTGTTGCCTTCGCTGTCCCACAGGTAAACGCCCTTGGCGTTGGTGATGATCCGCGGGCCCTTCTCTTTCAACTGTTTGAAGTCGCTGAACGGGGCCAGGTGGTGATCGCTGCTCAGCGCTTGCCACTCACGGGTTTGCGGGTTGTTGCTGGTCATGCCAATTCTCCTTGTTATCGGTGAAGGCGCGGCGGCTGACCACCGCGCCCGGCGTATCAGACGGCGAAGAGCAGGTACTCACGCTCCCACGAACTGATCACGCGCTTGAAGTTTTCATGCTCGGCCCGCTTGACCGCGACGTAGCCCGTGATGAAGGTTTTGCCCAGGTACTTCTCGACCGTCGCGCTGTTTTCCATGCGCTCCAGCGCATCCTCGATGGTCAGCGGCAGGCGCAAGTTGCGGCGCTCATAACCACGACCGACGACCGGCGCGCTCGGGTTGAGACCCTCGACCATGCCGATGTAACCGCAGAGCAGGCTCGCGGCAATCGCCAGGTACGGGTTGGCGTCGGCGCCCGGCAGGCGGTTTTCCACACGGCGGTTCTGCGGGCCGGCATCCGGTACGCGCAGGCCCACGGTACGGTTCTCTTCGCCCCACTCCACGTTCACTGGTGCCGAGGTGTCCGGCAGGAAGCGGCGGAACGAGTTGACGTTCGGTGCGAACAGCGGCAGCAATTCCGGGATCAGCTTCTGCAGGCCACCGATGTGATGCAGGAACAACTGGCTCATGCTCCCGTCTTCATTAGAGAAGACGTTTTTGCCGGTCTCGATGTCGATGATGCTCTGGTGCAAGTGCATCGCACTGCCCGGCTCGCCGGTCATCGGCTTGGCCATGAAGGTCGCGGCCACGTCGTGCTTGAGCGCGGCTTCGCGCATGGTGCGTTTGAACACCAGGATCTGGTCGGCCAGCGACAGCGCGTCGCCGTGACGGAAGTTGATTTCCATCTGCGCCGTGCCGTCTTCGTGGATCAGCGTGTCGAGATCCAGTTCCTGCAACTCGCACCAGTCGTAGACGTCTTCGAACAGCGGGTCGAATTCGTTCGCTGCTTCAATAGAGAACGACTGACGACCGATTTCCGGACGCCCGGAGCGGCCGATTGGCGGCTGCAACGGATAGTCCGGGTCGTCGCTGCGTTTGGTCAGGTAAAACTCCATCTCTGGCGCCACGATCGGCTGCCAGCCTTTGTCGGCGTAGAGTTTGAGGACCTTCTTGAGGACGTTGCGCGGCGACAGCTCGATCGGGTTGCCTTGCTTGTCGTAGGTGTCGTGGATCACCTGGGCGGTTGGCTCGATGGCCCACGGCACCAGGTACACGGCGTTCTGGTCGGGGCGGCAGATCATATCGATGTCGGCCGGGTCGAGCAGTTCGTAATAGATGTCGTCTTCGACGTAATCGCCAGTCACGGTCTGTAACAGAACGCTTTCTGGCAGACGCATGCCTTTTTCGGCGATGAACTTGTTGGTCGGCGAGATCTTGCCCCGGGTGATACCGGTCAAGTCGGCGATCATGCATTCGACTTCTGTGATCTTGCGGTCTTTCAACCAATCGGTGAGCTGGTCGAGGTTGTTACTCATAAATGCCTCTGGGCTGAGTCTCCTGACATGACGTCAGGCAAAGTTTGACGCTTGCGCGTCGCGTTAAAGGGGGCTTGCTTGCGCGCAATGCCGGCTTACGCCTGGCACCGCGCATAGACAATGAAAGAGGAGCTTACCTGCCCTTTACGCTGGTGTTGCATTTCCTGTGCACAACCCGCACGTGCAGAATCGTGAGCACGGCTGGGAAAGCGGCACAGGCTTTGTGGGAAAAAGAGATCTATATTGGAAGGAGACGCCATAAAGAGGATGGCTTGCCATGCGTCCAGAATATCGGACGTTGCCGTTTTGACGGCTGCTGCGGACGAGATTATCGTCGGCAGGCTGCGAGCCTTATTAGCTGCGCTGTGCACGGACGATTCGCCACTGATGTGATAAGCATGCAGACCGGACTGTTGCGAGCAGTCGGTGACGCCGATTATCGACAGGCGAGACATGAAGCACCCCGGTATTATTGCTGTTATGGGTTTGATCCGAGCTTAGCCTTGTTCATTTTTTTACACAACACCCCCGTAAAAAATACAACACGGCCTGCTCAAGCCTGCGGGTGCCAAGCGTCCCAAGGGCTAAAAACCGCCCGAAAATGCCCCATAAATGCCCTCGCAGCGCTTTTTTAGGGCAAAAAAGGCCTCGCTTGACTTCGGCAGGCCGTTCGGGTTGACTGAAACCAGAAAAGATCAATGATTGATATTTTTAACAACAAAGGTGTTGCATCATGTCGGTACCATCGCGTGCGGTTAATTTGATCGTATGTTAGTCGTTTATTTATTTAGTTTGTTTGTTTGTGTAGTTTTAGGTTGTGTTTGTTTATTT
>NZ_JBIWAL010000032.1:29302-63368 GCF_044760045.1 Pseudomonas sp. NPDC098747
ATCCTGAGGTTCTGTACGTTGACCTTCTGATTGCGGATATGAATTGTGTGGTGCGCGGCACGCGCATTGAACGCCCCAGCCTCCACATGGGTTACGTGAACGGCATCAACCTGCCGGCCTCTCTATTTGCTCGGGAGATCACTGGTTCGACGGTGGAAAGCACCGGTCTGGGCCTGGACATCGGCGACGCCGATCGTATCTGCTATCCAATCCCCGACACCCTGTGCAACGAGCCATGGCAGAAGCGCCCGACTGCGCAACTGTTGATGACCATGCACGAGCTCGAAGGTCAGCCATTCTTTGCCGACCCGCGTGAAGTGCTGGCAAATGTGGTTCGCAAGTTCGACGAAATGGGCCTGACCATCTGCGCCGCATTCGAACTCGAGTTCTACCTGATCGACCAGGAGAACGTGAACGGTCGTCCGCAGCCACCACGCTCGCCGGTTTCCGGCAAACGCCCGCACTCGACTCAGGTTTACCTGATCGACGACCTCGACGAATACGTCGATTGCCTCCAGGACATTCTGGAAGGTGCCAAAGAGCAAGGCATTCCGGCCGACGCCATCGTCAAGGAAAGTGCCCCGGCGCAGTTCGAAGTGAACCTGCACCATGTCGCCGACCCGATCAAGGCGTGCGACTACGCGGTCTTGCTCAAGCGGCTGATCAAGAACATCGCCTACGACCATGAAATGGACACCACCTTCATGGCCAAGCCTTATCCGGGCCAGGCGGGCAATGGTCTGCACGTTCACATTTCGATTCTGGATAAAGAAGGCAAAAACATTTTTGCCAGCGAGGATCCCGAGCAGAACGCCGCGCTGCGTCACGCGATCGGCGGTGTGCTCGAGACCCTGCCCGCGCAGATGGCTTTCCTCTGCCCGAACGTCAACTCCTACCGTCGTTTCGGCGCACAGTTCTACGTGCCGAACTCGCCGTGCTGGGGTCTGGACAACCGCACCGTAGCGATTCGCGTACCGACCGGCTCATCCGATGCCGTGCGTATCGAACACCGCGTGGCGGGTGCAGATGCCAACCCGTATCTGCTGATGGCTTCGGTGCTGGCTGGCGTGCATCACGGTCTGACCAACAAGATCGAGCCGGGCGCGCCCGTCGAAGGCAACAGCTACGAGCAGAACGAACAAAGCCTGCCGAACAACTTGCGCGATGCCCTGCGTGAGCTGGACGACAGCGAGGTGATGGCCAAGTACATCGATCCGAAATACATCGATATCTTCGTCGCCTGTAAAGAGAGCGAGCTGGAGGAGTTCGAACACTCCATCTCCGACCTCGAATACAACTGGTATCTGCATACCGTTTAAGCGGTTGTAGTTACATAAAAACGCCGTTGGCTGAATCAGCCGGCGGCGTTTTTTTATGGCCGCCTGCGGCGGATCGCTGGCAGGCCAGCTCCCACAAGGGCGGTGCATGGATTCTGTGGCGAGGGGATTTATCCCCGTTCGGCTGCGAAGCAGTCGTAAAACCTGATGACTAGATTTTGCTGATACACCGCATTGGCTGGATTTGGGGTCGCTTCGCGACCCAACGTGGATAAATCCCCTCGCCACAGTCTGCCACTCGGGAATGTCGAACACCGGGCGCTCCGCGTACAATGCCTGCTGCCCCGCAGGAGACTTCCATGACGCGACCCGCCCCCGTCCGCAAACCCCGTGCCCGCAGTCAGGCGCGGATCGATTCGATACTCGACGCCGCGCGCACCCTGCTGGCCGCCGAGGGTGTAGCCAGCCTGTCGATCTACAGCGTAGCCGAGCGCGCGCAGATACCGCCCTCCTCGGTTTATCATTTCTTCGCCAGCGTCCCGGCGCTGCTCGAAGCACTCACCGCCGATGTACACGCAGCATTCCGCGCCTGCCTGCAAGCGCCGATCGATCATCAAGCCCTGCGCGACTGGCGCGACCTGTCGCGGCTGGTCGAACAGCGGATGCTGGAGATTTACGACGAAGACGCCGCCGCCCGCCAGTTGATCCTCGCGCAACATGGCCTGACCGAAGTCACCCAGGCCGACCGTCAGCACGACATCGAACTGGGCGACTTGATGCACAAGCTGTTCGACCATCACTTCGAACTGCCGAAGCTGCCGGATGACGTTGATGTGTTTGCCCTGGCAATGGAGCTGGGTGACCGCGTGTATGCGCGCTCGGTGCAGCTACATGGGCAAATCACACCACGCATGGCCGAGGAAGGGATGCGGGTGTTTGATGCTTATATCGGGTTGTATCTGCCGCCGTATCTACCTAAAAGATCTGTGGTGATTTGACTGACCTCTTCGCGAGCAAGCTCGCTCCCACAGTGATTTGTGGTGGACACAACATCTGCGGCCGACACCGAACCTGTGGGAGCGAGCTTGCTCGCGAAGGCCGCGCCGCCGATTTCAAGGCAGGCACAAAAAACCCCGAAGGGCTCACACCCTCCGGGGTTGTTTTTTACTCACCGGCTTACAACTTGGCGATGGAAACCTCGGTGGATTTCACGAAGGCGATCACTTCGCTGCCGACCACCAGTTCCAGCTCTTTTACCGAGCGCGTGGTGATCACCGAGGTGACGATGCCGGAAGCGGTCTGCACGTCGATTTCCGACAGCACGTCGCCGAGGACGATTTCCTTGATAGAGCCTTTGAACTGGTTGCGTACGTTGATGGCTTTGATAGTCATGGCAATGATTCCTGTCGTTTGCTTGAGTTATTGAGCCCAACGCAATTGCGTAGGCAGAGGTGAAACAGGTTCCGGCGCCGGCGGCTCGCCGGGCAGGGACAACACTCGGTTGAGGACTTCGGTTTCCAGCGCTGCCAGTCGATGCGAACCGCGCACTCGCGGGCGCGGCAGTTCGATGTGCAAGTCGAGACCGACTTCGCCGTCCTCGATCAGAATCACGCGGTCGGCAATCGCTACCGCTTCGCTGACGTCGTGGGTCACCAGCAACACCGTGAAACCATGCTGCTGCCAGAGGCGTTCGATCAGTTGCTGCATCTCGATGCGGGTCAGCGCGTCCAGTGCGCCGAGCGGTTCGTCGAGCAACAGCAGACGCGGCTTGTGGATCAAGGCCCGGGCCAGAGCAACACGCTGCTTCTGCCCACCGGACAAAGCGGCCGGCCATTCATTGGCGCGATCCGCCAGGCCGACCGCTTCCAGCGCCGCCAAAGCCTGTGGACGCCAGTTGCCTTTGAGCCCGAGGCCAACGTTGTCGATGATCTTTTTCCACGGCAGCAGCCGTGCTTCCTGGAACATTAATCGGGTGTCTTCCCGCGCATCACTGAGCGGCGCGGCACCTGCGAGCAAGTCACCGCCAGTCGGCAGATCGAGGCCGGCCAGCAAGCGCAGCAAGGTACTTTTGCCGCAACCGCTGCGCCCGACCACGGCGACAAACTGCCCTGCCGGAATGTGAAGATCGATATCGCGCAGCACCTGCCGCGTGCCGAAGGTTTTCTGTAGATTGCGCACCGCCAACGGAATCCCGCGCAGCAAGCGTGGAGGTTGTTGAGCGGTCATGCCGCACCTCCTTTGGCAACCTGATAGGCCGGATGCCAGCGCAACCACACACGTTCAAGTGCACGGGCCGCGAGGTCGGCGAGTTTGCCGAGCACCGCATAAAGCAGAATCGCCAGCACCACCACGTCGGTCTGCAAAAACTCCCGGGCATTCATCGCCAGATAGCCGATGCCGGAACTGGCAGAGATGGTTTCTGCGACGATCAGCGTCAGCCACATAAAACCCAGGGAAAAACGCACACCCACCAGAATCGAAGGCAACGCTCCCGGCAGGATCACCTGCCAGAACAGGCTGAAACCGCTCAACCCATAACTGCGCGCCATCTCTACCAGCGCCGGATCGACGTTGCGGATACCGTGATACGTGTTGAGGTAGATCGGGAACAACGTGCCCAACGCCACCAGAAAAATCTTTGCCGACTCGTCGATGCCGAACCACAGAATCACCAACGGAATCAGTGCCAGATGCGGCACGTTGCGGATCATCTGCACCGAGCTGTCGAGCAAGCGCTTGCCCCACTTGGACAGACCGGTGATGAAGCCCAACACCAGACCGATGCTGCCGCCGATGGTGAAGCCCAGCGCGGCGCGCCAGCCGCTGATTGCCAGGTGCGTCCAGATTTCGCCGCTGCGCACCAGACTCACGCCGGCCTCGATCACGGCCACCGGTGCCGGCAGAATCCGCGTCGATAACCAACCCGCCGACACCGACAACTGCCACACCGCCAGCAGCAACACCGGCAACGCCCAGGGCGCGAGGCTGTGGATGATTTTCTTCATGGCGCGCCTCAGCTCTGCGACGCGGCTTTGGGAAGAATGTCGTTGGCGACCATCTCGCCGAACGGGCTGACATAACCGGCGCCTTTCGGCAGTTCCGGGCGTTCGATATCGAGGTGCGGGAACAGCAGTTCGGCGACGCGATACGACTCTTCGAGGTGTGGATAACCGGAGAAGATGAAGGTGTCGATGCCCAGATTCGCGTATTCCTTCACCCGAGCGGCCACGGTTGGACCGTCGCCAACCAACGCCGTCCCGGCACCACCGCGCACCAGACCGACGCCGGCCCAAAGGTTGGGGCTGACTTCGAGGTTGTCGCGGCTGCCGCCGTGCAAGGCGGCCATGCGTTGCTGGCCGACCGAATCGAAACGCGCCAGCGAAGCTTGAGCACGGGCGATGGTTTCATCATCCAGATGCGAAATCAGCCGATCCGCCGCCTGCCAGGCTTCAGCATTGGTTTCACGAACGATCACATGCAGACGAATGCCGAAGCGTACGGTGCGTCCGAGCTTGGCGGCTTTGGCGCGCACCTGTTCGATTTTCTCCGCCACTGCTGCGGGCGGTTCGCCCCAGGTCAAAACCATTTCGACCTGTTCGGCGGCCAGATCCTGCGCCGCTTCCGAGGAGCCACCAAAGTACAGCGGCGGACGCGGTTGCTGGATCGGCGGATAGAGCAGTTTCGCGCCTTTCACGCTGATGTGCTGACCGTCGTAATCAACGGTTTCGCCTTCCAGCACACGGCGCCAGATACGGGTGAATTCCACCGAGGCTTGATAGCGCTCCTCGTGACTGAGGAACAGACCGTCGCCGGCCAATTCCTCCGGATCACCACCGGTCACCAGATTGAACAGTGCACGACCGCCAGACAAACGATCCAGCGTCGCGGCCTGACGCGCCGCCACCGTAGGGGAAATGATCCCGGGGCGCAGGGCGACCAGAAACTTCAGACGTTGGGTCACCGGGATCAGCGACGCGGCCACCAGCCAGGAGTCTTCGCAAGAACGGCCGGTGGGAATCAGCACACCGCCGAAGCCCAGACGATCCGCCGCTTGCGCGACCTGTTGCAGATAGCCGTGGTCAACAGCACGGGCGCCTTCGGAGGTGCCAAGGTAATGGCCGTCGCCGTGGGTGGGCAGGAACCAGAAAATATTGAGGCTCATGGAGTGGTCTCCTTGGGGATTCGAATTACTGTGCTTTGGCCACAGCGGACGGTGGTGTCCAGATCACATCCTTGATGCTCAAAGGCTTGGGAATCAGCTTGAGCTGGAAGAACGTGTCAGCGATTTTCTGTTGCGCGGCGATCACTTCCGGGGTCAGGAACAGCGCGCCGTAACCCTGGCGTTTGACCGAGGTCAGGGTGATGTCCGCCGGCAGGCCGAGCAGTGGCGCAACCTGTTGAGTCACGTCTTCAGGGTTGGCCTTGGACCACTCGCCGACCGCGCGCACTTCTTCGACGAGGGTCTTGATCACCTCGGGATTTTTCTGTGCGTAGGGTTTTGTCGCGAGATAGAACTGGTGATTGTCGACGATGCCTTTGCCGTCGCGCAGGGTGTGCGCTTGCAGCTGTTTCTCGGCGGCCGCCTGGTACGGATCCCAGATGACCCAAGCATCGACGCTGCCACGCTCGAACGCGGCGCGAGCATCGGCTGGCGGCAGGAATACGGTTTGGATATCGGTGTATTTGAGTCCGGCGTCTTCCAGTGCGCGCACCAGCAGGTAGTGGACGTTGGAGCCTTTGTTCAGCGCGACTTTCTTGCCCTTGAGATCGGTCACCGATTTGATCGGCGAGTCTTTCGGCACGAGGATCGCTTCGCTGTTCGGCGCTGGCGGCTCGTAGGCGACATAGAGCAGATCGGCGCCGGCAGCCTGGGCGAATACCGGTGGCGTTTCACCCGTCACGCCGAAGTCGATCGAACCGACGTTCAGGCCTTCTAACAGTTGCGGGCCACCAGGGAATTCGGTCCATTGCACGTCCACGCCTTGGGCGGCGAGGCGCTTTTCCAATGTGCCTTTGGCTTTGAGCAGCACCAGCGTGCCGTATTTCTGATAACCGATTCGAAGCACGCCTTCATGGGTAGAAAGTGCCTGAGCTTGAGTGATAGCGCCGAAGGACACAGCCGCAGCAAACAGAGCGACCAGACCACGACGCAAAAATACAGTGCGCATAGCGCTCTCCTTTTTGCTGTTGGGTTTTGGCTGCACCTGCTTGGCCGTTGGCGGCTGAGTAAGGTGAGTTCTTCTAATTCGGATGAAGCTTCAAATGCTCCAGCGAGCACTCAACAAACGTTCGTTCAACAGGCCCGGCTCCAGCGGTTTCGGTCGGCGGGCCATGGCACTGACAAACTGATCCAGCGCTTCATGCAGACGCTGTTGCAGCGCCGGTGCCAACTGCGCCTGGGCACTGCCTTCGCCATAAGCGATCTGGCTGTCCTCGGCGAAAATCCCTTGGAGCATTTCCTGGGCTTTCAATGCCGACAGCACCGGTTTGAGCGCGTAATCGACCACCAACATGTGGGCGATGCTGCCGCCGGTAGCCATCGGCAAAACAATCTTGTGGTTCAAGGCACGTTCGGGGAGCAGATCAAGCACGGTCTTCAGGGCGCCAGAAAACGAAGCCTTGTACACCGGTGTGGCGATCAGCAAGCCGTCGGCGTTTTCAATCTGTTGCAAAAGGTCGAGCACCTTCGGGCTATCAAAACGAGCGTGGAGCAGATCTTCGGCCGGGAAGTCCCGCACCTGATAACTCACCACTTCCACACCTTGTTGCTGCAACCAGCGCTGCGAGTGCGCAAGCAGTACTCCGGAACGGGAGCGCAGGCTGGGACTGCCACCGAGTGAGACGACCAGCATTGAGACAATTCCTTAAGCGTTATAGGCGATTCGCAGGCTGCGATCTCGCGTCGATGTGAGTGACCTTACCAGCTGATTTATATATCCATAAATCATATTTATTCATTTAGTTATGCGTTTTGGAGATATGCGCTTTACCTTTTTTCAGGCGAAAAAAAGGCCGTCGAAACGGCCCGAAATCCCCTGCTATGTGGATGCGACAAAGTTACCTCTGCGTTGATTGATCTGACGCATTCGCGAGCAAGCTCGCTCCCACACTGGATTTTCAGTGAGCGCCGAATTTGTGTTCAGCAAAGGTCAACTGTGGGAGCGAGCTTGCTCCGGGCGGCGTTCCGACGAAAGCGCCAGTCAATTCACTGCCATTCTCACTGACTTACTTGTTCGGCTGCGGCGTCAGGCGCAGATACGGTTTCACCGCGCGATAACCTTTCGGAAAGCGCTGCTTGATCTCGTCTTCATCCTTGAGCGACGGCACGATCACCACTTCATCACCGTCCTGCCAGTTGGCCGGGGTGGCCACTTTGTAGTTGTCGGTGAGTTGCAGCGAATCAATCACCCGCAGAATCTCGTGGAAATTGCGCCCGGTGCTCGCGGGGTAAGTGATGGTCAGGCGAATCTTCTTGTTCGGATCGATCACGAACAGCGAACGCACGGTCAGCGTGTCGTTGGCGTTCGGGTGGATCAGGTCATACAGGTCCGAGACCTTGCGATCGGCGTCGGCCAGGATCGGAAAGTTGACGATAGTGTTCTGGGTTTCATTGATGTCTTCGATCCACTTGTGGTGCGAGTCCACCGGGTCGACCGACAGCGCGATGGCTTTGACGCCGCGCTTGCTGAATTCATCTTTGAGCTTGGCGGTGAAACCCAGTTCGGTGGTGCACACCGGGGTGAAATCCGCCGGGTGGGAAAACAGCACGCCCCAGCTATCACCCAACCATTCGTGAAAGCGAATCTTGCCGGCGCTGGAGTCTTGTTCGAAATCGGGGGCGATGTCGCCGAGTCTGAGGCTCATGGTGCTGCTCCTGATAAGTGGTTGGAGACCTCAACTGTAGCTTGGCTTTTGTGCTCATGAAAAAGAATATATAACTAGATATGTATGCCTTTTAGGAATATTAAACTTCTGTTCACTGGACGCATGGCAGCATCGCGACGAACATCGCTCACAAGGTTCGAGAAGGCCTTGAGTTGCTGTAAAGAGGGACATGTCGGGGAGGGCTTACGGGGGTGAGCCTGACTCGGAAACGCAAAAGCCCCGTCCGGCGCGATGCCGGACGGGGCTTTTTTACATCAGTAACTTGAGCGCGCTATTACATCAGCGGGATCGAGTAGCTGACGATCAGGCGGTTTTCATCCTGGTCACGCTGACCTGGGATGTCGTTGCGCCACATAGCGTTTTTCCACATTACGCCAACGTTTTTCAGCGGACCTTGCGGTACGACGTAACCGACAGTGATGTCGCGTTCCCACTCGGAACGGCCAGTCGCATTGGTGCTGACTTGACGGTCGCCAACTTTACCAGTGGTGTCGATATTATCGCCACGCAGGTAAACCACACCAGCGGTCAGGCCAGGAACGCCAACTTTGGCGAAGTCGTACGAGTAGCGAGCTTGCCAGGTACGTTCGCCAGCGCGAGCGAATTTGGCAATCTGCATATCGGTAGTGATGTAAGCCGACGAGCCGTCACCCTGGTTCAGCCAAGGGAAATCACTGTTGCCGTTGCTGACCTGATAACCGCCACCGAAGGTGTGACCTTCAACGGTGTACAGGAACAAGCCGCTGTACAGGTTGTTGTCTACTTTACCTTTGGTGATGCCAGTGCCGTAATCACCAGTGGTGTAGTAGGCCGGGTCATTACCGTTGGCGCCATCGTCACGGCTGTTGAAGTAACGGAAGTCCGACTTCAAAACGCCCGGACCGATTGCCCAGTTGTGAACCAGACCCAGGAAGTGCTGCTTGTAGTAGTCCTGCAGGTTGCCGTAGTAGTACTGGGCAGTCAGGTCTTTGGTGATTTTGTAGTCACCGCCACCGTAGATGAACTTGTTGCTGTCACGACCGGCAGCGGTGTGCGCGTTGGAGCCAGCAATCGACAACTCTTCGTTGTTGCTGGAGTTACGGCCCTTGGCGTGCTCGATTTGACCACCCACCAACGTCAGATCTTTGATCTCGTTGGAAGTGATCTGGCCACCTTGGAAGGTTTGCGGCAGCAGACGGCCATCGTTGGTCACGATTACCGGCAGTTTCGGCTGCAGGGTGCCCAGCTTCAGTTCGGTCTGGGAGATCTTGGCTTTGGCAGTCAGACCCAGGCTGGAGTAGTTATCAACGGCTTCGCCGTTGGACTTGCTCGGGAAAACAGTGCCGCCGTAAGAGGTAGAAGTGGCGCCGTTAGTGCCACCACCCGAATCCAGACGCACGCCCAGCAGGCCGATTGCATCAATACCGAAGCCGACGGTGCCTTGGGTGTAACCGGAAGTGAAGCGCAGATCGAAGCCTTGGCCCCATTCTTCCTGCTTGTTCTGAGCCTTGGCAGCTTTAGTATCGCCATCACGGTTATCAGTGTTGATGTAGAAGTTGCGCAGCCCCAAAGTTGCCTTGCTGTCTTCGATGAAACCGGCGGCGCCTGCCTGCTGCGCCATAACCCCTACGGCCACAGCCAGGGCCAAGGTGGACTTGTTCATGTAAAGCTCCTCTCGTTCTAATTCTTGTGTTCCTGGCCCGGGGTCTGATGCCCTGGATCCTAAGATGCGCGATTAGCGCCAGACCGTGACCAACAAGTCAATCGTAACTATGTGTGTCTACGACCATGGTCTAATCGCAGTGATTTTGGTCCGTGCAGAGTAAAGATTTCCTGATAAAGCCAAAAAGAATTTATTAATCCTTTTTCATATCATTTCGGAATATGACCATAGACTGGCCATCAACGCCGGGATACAGCGTATCGGCGCCTAAGCTCATTCCTAAATGGTATTTGTTGACCTTTTTTTAGATCGATTAGCTTTGACGCAACCCCAATACGTCAAACCCTATCGAAAAGGCGACGCCATGATGGCCAAACGCGCACTATCTAGTCAATTTGTTACAGTTTGTGTGTCGGCAATGATTTATTTTTCTGCCCACGCAGCCAACCCTACGGTCGGCTACCAGACCGGTATTGATCAGAGCAAAGTCTTCCAGGCGGACGGCTTCTAGGAGAAAGCGTCGAGGTGCCGAACGCCAAGGCACAGCAAACCAGCGCGCTACTGGAGGGCGGCACGACGAAAGCGATTGGAGAGACTGCGAAGTTTTTGAAGGAGCAGGGCAAGGTGGAAACGGTACTGCCGGATTATTCACCGTACGTAAGCGCGAAGTTCATCACTGAGTAAATCCAGACCTTGTGGTGAGGGGATTTATCGGAATGCCGCACCACCCCGATGGACTGCGCAGCAGTCCCTGCTTTTCCAAAAAGGGGGCCGCTGCGCGACCCATCGGGGATAAATCCCCTCGCCACAATAGACCTCGGTAGGTATCAGAGGGTCTTTTCGAAGATCTTCGAATTACGCTGATAGTTGTACAGCGATGCCCGTGCCGCTGGCAGGCGTTCAACACTGCTCGGTTCGAAACCACGCTCGCGGAACCAATGCGCGGTCCGCGTGGTAAGAACGAACAGCGTCTTCAAGCCCTGCGCCCGAGCGCGGGTTTCGATGCGTTCCAACAATTCATCGCCGCGCCGGCCATGGCGATACTCCGGGTTCACCGCCAGACACGCCAGTTCACCCGCATCCGAATCAGCGATCTGATACAGCGCCGCACACGCGATGATCATGCCTTCGCGCTCAACCACGCTGAACTGCTCGATCTCGCGCTCCAGCACTTCGCGCGAACGACGTACCAGAATCCCCTGCTCTTCCAGCGGGCTGATCAGGTCGAGCAAACCGCCGACGTCTTCAATCGCCGCCTCGCGCACCAGTTCGAATTGCTCCTGGGCCACCAGCGTACCGCCACCGTCACGGGTGAACAGTTCGGTCAGCAGCGCGCCATCCTCGACATAACTGACGATATGACTGCGCGCCACACCGCCACGGCAAGCTTCGGCGGCGGCATCCAGCAGTTCCGCCTGATAGTTGCTGCCCAAACGTTGCAAGTGCGCCGGCACCTGTTGCGGACGCAGTTCGCGGACCAGTTTGCCGCTCTCGTCGATCAGGCCGAGGTCGGCGCCGAACAGCAGCAATTTGTCGGCACCCAGATCGATGGCGGCGCGGGTGGCGACGTCTTCGCAGGCAAGGTTGAAAATCTCACCGGTCGGCGAATAGCCCAGAGGCGACAGCAGCACGATCGAACGCTCATCGAGCAAACGATTGATGCCCTTGCGGTCGACCCGGCGCACTTCACCGGTGTGGTGGTAGTCGACACCTTCAAGCACACCGATTGGTCGTGCGGTCACCAGGTTGCCGCTGGCCACGCGCAGGCGCGAGCCTTGCATCGGCGACGACGCCATGTCCATCGACAGGCGCGCTTCGATGGCGATGCGCAACTGGCCGACCGCGTCGATCACACATTCCAGGGTCGCGGCATCGGTAATGCGCATGCCGTGGTGGTAATGCGGGGTCAGGCCACGGGCGGCGAGGCGGGTTTCGATCTGCGGACGCGAACCGTGCACCAGCACCAGCCGCACACCAAGGCTGTGCAGCAGCACCAGGTCGTGGACGATGTTGCCGAAATTCGGGTGCTCAACGCCGTCGCCGGGCAGCATGACGACGAAGGTGCAATCGCGGTGGGCATTGATGTAAGGAGAAGCGTGACGAAGCCAATTGACGTAGTCGGGCATGAACCTGGGCCTGTAATAAATAGCAGCCGGAAAAAAGGGCGAAACGGAAAACGCACAGCGGGCTGATGGTTATCGTCGGAACAGGCTTGGCGACACGCGCGCTCTCCTCATGAATACGGGTTGGGTTGCCGGCAATTTAACACCGCATACCCCTGTGGGAGCGAGCTTGCTCGCGAAGGCGGTGTGTCAGGCTCATCAATGTCGTCGAACATTACGCCTTCGCGAGCAAGCTCGCTCCCACATGGACGGGGTCTAACTCATGGAGTTTTGTCCGGGGTCAGGCAGTAATGTTCAATCAACTGTCGCAATAGATGCACGGTAGGCTGCAAACGTGACATTTCAAGGTATTCGCCCGGTTGATGCGCACAGGCAATATCACCGGGACCGAGCACAATGGTTTCGCAGCCAAGACGCTGAAGATAAGGCGCTTCGGTGCCGAACGCTACTGCTTCGGCAGTGTGGCCGGTGAGCTTTTCGGCGATTCGCACCAATTCGGCGTCCGCGTCCTGCTCGAATGGCGGCACTTCCGGGAACAATGGCTTGTAGTCGATCTTCACCTGATGCCGTTCGGCAACCGGGTTGAGCTTGCGCAAAATTTCCGCCCGCAGGACTTTCGGGTCCATACCCGGCAGTGGCCGCAAGTCGAATTCCAGCGAACACTGGCCGCAGATGCGGTTGGGGTTGTCGCCACCATGGATACAGCCGAAGTTCATGGTCGGTTGCGGCACACTGAATTGCGGATTGTTGTATTCGCGTTGCCACAGCAGGCGCAGGCCGCGCAGTTCGCCGATGGCATCGTGCATGGCTTCGAGGGCGCTGTGCCCCAGGCGCGGGTCAGATGAATGACCGCTCTGCCCGAGGATGTCGATGCGCTCCATCATGATGCCTTTGTGCATGCGGATTGGCTTGAGCCCGGTCGGCTCGCCGATCACTGCCGCGCGGCCCAGCGGTCGTCCGGCCTCGGCCAGCGCACGGGCGCCGGACATCGAGCTTTCTTCATCACAGGTGGCGAGGATCAGCAGCGGTTGCTTGAACGGCTGATCGAGCAGCGGCAGCACGGCGTCGATGATCAGAGCGAAGAAGCCCTTCATGTCACAACTGCCCAAACCGACCCAGCGGCCATCGACTTCAGTGAGCTTCAGCGGGTCGGTCTGCCATAACGCCTCGTCATACGGCACCGTATCGCTGTGCCCGGCCAGCACAAGACCGCCGGGGCCGCTGCCGAAACTGGCGAGCAGATTGAATTTGCCGGGGCTGACCTGCTGGATATCGCAGCTGAAACCCAGGTCACCCAGCCATCCCGCGAGCAAGTCGATCACTGCCCGGTTGGACTGATCGAGGCTCGGCTGGGTGCAGCTGACCGATGGCGCGGCAATCAGCGCAGCGAACTGGTCTTGCATGGATGGCAAAGGCATCGCTGACTCCAACTCCCGAATTGAGGTCCATCATAGAACCATCCGGCGCCAGGAATAAACCGCCGCAGGGCGTAGGACGAATCAGTCCTGTACACTGCACGGCCTTGGCAGCCACACATTCCCCCGGCTGCGCTCCCGATCCTGGATTTTCCGGCCATGCAGAAAGAAACCGAAATCAAACTCCGCGTCAGCCGCGAAACCCTCGCGGCCCTGCGCGAGCACCCTCTTCTTAAAAAACGCAACAAAAGTGGCTGGGAACGCCGTGAGTTGATGAACCAGTACTTCGACACGCCGGAGCGCGATCTGGCCCAGGCCAAAGTCGCCCTGCGCCTGCGCAAGGACGGCGATGAGGTGATTCAGACCCTCAAGACCCGTGGCCAGAGTGTCGCCGGTCTGTCCGAGCGTAACGAGTACGACTGGAAATTGCCAAAAGCCAAGCTCGACGTGAAGAAACTCGACGGCGAATGCTGGCCCGAATCGCTGGCCGAGCTGGACAAGAAAACCCTGAAGCCGATCTTTACCACCGATTTCGTCCGCGAGCGCGCCGAAATCGCCTGGGGCCGTGGCAAGAGCAAAGTGGTCATCGAAGCGGCGCTGGACCTCGGTCACGTCGTGGTGGGCAAACAGAAAGAAGAAATCTGCGAGCTGGAACTGGAACTGCGCGAAGGCGAGCCTGCCGCGCTGCTGGAACTGGCCGCTGAACTGGCGCAAACCCTGGCCCTGATGCCGTGCGACATCAGCAAGGCCGAGCGCGGCTATCGTCTGTACGACGCCAACAGCTACTCGCTGAGCCTGCCAGCGCCACAACTGACTGTCGAAACCCAGCTGGACGACGCTTTCGCCGCCCTGTGCTGGCACTTGCTCGGTAGCAGCCAGCGTCTGGCCGAACAATATCGTTTCAACGGTCACTGGCGTCTGTTGCTGGACTGGGTCGAGAACCTCGCGGAAATGCGCGCTCTGCTCAGCAGCCTCGGCCAGGCCGCACCACGCCCTTCGACCCACGACCTGCGCGTGGCCCTCGACGCACTGCTGGAAGACTGGCGCCCGCTGGTTCAGGTTGGTATCGAAGACGAAGACGTGCGCAAAGCCGCGCCGGAGCAGTTCCTCGAAGAGCTGGAAGACCCACGTTGGGGTCAGTTCTCGCTGACGGCTTCGCGCTGGTTGCTGGCTCGCGCCTGGACCGCTGACCGTAACGTGCGTGGCAACCGTCAGGGTGGCGCGCAGTTGCACAGCTGGTTGCCGCGTTTGCTCGGCGAAGAAGCCACAGCCCTGCAATTGCAGCGTTATCAGCAGCAGCCAGAAGATCTGGCTGAACAACTGCCGCGTATCGAGCGCATTCAGGTCTGGCTGCACCACGCCCGCAATGTACTGGAGATCCCGGAAATGGATCGCCTGTACGGCGAGCTGAACAAGCTGGCGCAACTGGCCAACGAGCCAACCATCACCGACGAATTGCTTGATGCACGCAAGCAACAGGCGATCGCGGTTTATCAGAATCGCGCGTGGAAAATGCTGCTGCGTATGTAATAGCTTTGTGGTGGGGGTTTATCTGTGGCGAGGGGATTTATCCCCGTTGGGCTGCGTAGCAGCCCCAAAAAACCAGGGCCGCTGCGCGCCCCAACGGGGATAAATCCCCTCGCCACAGATCAATCCCCTCGCCACAGTAATTCCCCTCCAGCAGTTCAGCGCAGTACCGGCAAACTGGTTGTGGACTTGATCTCCGACAGCGCCACAATCGAGTTCACTTCCTGTATCCCCGGCACCAGCGACAGCTTCTCGAAGAAGAAGCGCTCATACGCCTCGATGTCCGCCGCGACAATGCGCAACAAAAAATCCACCGCCCCCATCAGCACATAACACTCCAGTACCTCCGGAAAACCGCGAATCGCCTCGGTGAACTCAGTGAAGTTCGAGCGCCCGTGGGCGTTGAGTTTGATTTCGGCAAAGATCTGCGTGTTCAGGCCGATTTTCTTGCGATCAAGCAAGGTCACCTGGCCGCGAATGATCCCCTCCTCCTTCATCCGCTGAATCCGCCGCCAGCACGGCGATTGCGACAGGCCTACCTGCTCGGCGATCTGCGCGCTCGAGAGCGAAGCATCCTCCTGCAGCAAGGCGAGAATCTTGCGGTCGTAGCTGTCCAGCTCGCTGTGCATAGAAAAACCTCAAACAAAAGATTCTGCGAATTGATCTACCTGATCAAACGCCAATAACGCTCATCTTAGATAAGAAATACCCCGCAGCGAATGTAAAAATTCCTCCAGTGAATTTGGAGCCCTGCCATGCCGCACCTTGAAGCCGTCAACACGCCCCCAACCCGCGCCGATGTCTGGAACGTCAGCAACGCCCACTGCCTGGCGCAGTATCAGATCCTCGCCGAGGCCGAGCCGGATCTGCTGGTGCGAGTACTCAACCTGTTCGCGTTGCAATTTCTTACGCCCGAGCAAGTGAACGTGCAGCGAATGGATGACCTGTTGTCGATCGACCTGGTCATGAGCGGCCTGAGCTGGCATCGCGCGCAAGTGATTGCGGAAAAACTTCGTAACCTGATCAGCGTCTGCTCGGTGAATCTGCAAAACACTGACACGGCGCGGGCTGCACCGGCGCAGGCGGCCGGCTGACAAATCCGGCAACGGCTTCGTCGGGTAGTGGCCCAACGGTCTGCGGGTCCCCGACTATTCTTTTGCGCACTGTCGCTTAAAAGGAAGCCCGCATGTCCGTTCAACTTGCCACTCAGGACCGCTGGCTGGAACTCAATGATGTGTTGCGTGAACTGGTCGCCCAAGGCTTCATCAGCCAGAACTCGGCGGAGCAGGCGCTCAATGCCCGTCGTCGCCACGCAGCCAATGGCCAGAAGCATCCGCTGGAGTTTATCGCCAGCCAGCAACTGGACGACCTTAGCCGTCCGGGCAAGCATCTGGACCTCGAAAGCCTGACCCTGTGGCTGGCGCAACAGGCCGGCCAGCCATACTTGCGTATCGACCCACTGAAGATCAACGTTGCCGCCATCACCCCGCTGATGTCCTACGCCTTCGCCCAACGCCACAAGATTCTCGCGGTGGCGGTCGATCGAGATTCGGTGACCGTGGCCAGCGCGCAGCCCTATGTGAAAGGCTGGGAAGCCGATCTGACTCACGTCCTGAAGTTACCGATCAAACGGGTGGTCGCCAACTCGGCGGACATCCAACGCTTCAGCGTCGAATTCTTTCGCCTGGCCAAATCGGTCAGCGGCGCCAGTAACGCCGATCAACAGAACGGCAACCTCGGCAACTTCGAGCAACTGCTCAACCTCGGCGCCAGCGATCAGGAGCCGGACGCCAACGACGCGCACATCGTCAACATCGTCGACTGGCTGTTTCAATACGCCTTCCAGCAGCGCGCCAGTGATATCCATATCGAACCGCGCCGCGAGCAAGGCACGGTGCGCTTTCGCATAGACGGTGTATTGCACAACGTCTATCAATTTCCGCCGCAGGTGACGATGGCCATTGTCAGTCGCCTGAAAAGCCTCGGGCGCATGAACGTCGCCGAAAAGCGCAAACCCCAGGACGGCCGGGTCAAGACCAAGACCCCGGACGGCGGCGAAGTGGAGTTGCGCCTGTCGACCCTGCCCACCGCGTTCGGCGAAAAAATGGTCATGCGGATTTTCGACCCGGATGTACTGCTCAAGGACTTCGATCAGCTTGGGTTTTCCGCCGACGACCTGCGCCGCTGGCAGGACATGACCCGCCAGCCCAACGGCATCATTCTGGTCACCGGGCCGACCGGTTCGGGCAAGACCACCACGCTCTACACCACCCTGAAAAAACTGGCGACGCCGGAGGTCAACCTCTGCACCATCGAGGACCCGATCGAAATGGTCGAGCCGGCGTTCAACCAGATGCAGGTACAGCACAACATCGAGCTGAGCTTCGCCGCCGGGGTGCGCGCGCTGATGCGACAAGACCCGGACATCATCATGATCGGCGAGATCCGCGACCTCGAAACCGCCGAAATGGCGATTCAGGCGGCACTGACCGGGCATCTGGTGCTGTCGACCTTGCACACCAATGATGCGCCGAGTGCAATCAGCCGATTGCTTGAGCTAGGCGTGCCACATTACCTGATCAAGGCCACGGTGCTCGGGGTCATGGCCCAGCGGCTGGTGCGAACCTTGTGCCCACACTGCAAAGCGCCGCTGACCCTGGACGATGAGGATTGGCAGACCCTGACCCGACCGTGGCAGGCGCCACTGCCGGGCAACGCACAAAGGGCCATCGGCTGCGTCGAGTGCCGCGACACCGGCTATCACGGGCGCGCCGGGGTCTACGAAATCATGCAACTGAGTGACAGCCTCAAAGCCTTCATCACCCCTGACACCGATCTCACGGCGATCCGTCGCCAAGCGTTCAAGGAAGGCATGCGCAGCTTGCGCCTGTCCGGCGCGCAAAAAGTTGCGGCGGGGCTGACGACGGTTGAGGAAGTGCTCCGGGTGACGCCGCAAAGTGAGCAGAAATAGGCGCTTAGGGAACCGGATGGGGGAAATGACGATCCAACCGGTCATTCAACACCAGTGGAGTCTCCCCCTCATGCGTCTCAAACTTGCTGTCGCTACCCTTGCCCTGCTGTCTCTGCCTGTTGGTTCGGCAATGGCCGACAGCTTCTGGCATAACGTCATTTCCTCCGGTGCCACCACCGGCTCGACGTACCTGACCTTCAAGGATCACAAGCTGATCGTCGCCGCACAGGACGACGCCGGCAGTTTCGTTGCCAGCGATGGCGGCATCCGTGGCCCGTATCTGGAAGCCGCGATGCAGAAAGTCCGCGCCGACAACCCGGGCCTGCAGGCGACGGACATGGAACTGGCGAACGCGATTCTGGCGAAGAACGCCGTGGCTTCCGAGTAAGCCGTTCGCAGACAAAAATGCCGCTCATTTGAGCGGCATTTTTTTGCCCGCCATTGCGGGTTCACCACAGAACCCTGTGGGAGCGAGCTTGCTCGCGAAGACCATCTCACATCCGGAATATGCATCAACTGATACACCGCTTTCGCGAGCAAGCTCGCTCCCACAGGGGATTTTTGATCAACCGGTCGTCAGCGGTAATCGTCCACCGGCACGCATGCGCAAAACAGATTGCGATCACCATAGACATTGTCGACCCGATTCACCGCCGGCCAGTATTTGTGCGCCTTGGTGTGCGCATCCGGCGTGATGCCTTGCTCGATGCTGTACGGCCGCTCCCAGACCCCGGTGACATCCGCCAAGGTATGCGGTGCACGCTTGAGCGGGTTGTCTTCCGCCGGCCAGTTACCGTTCTGCACCTCGGTGATTTCCGCGCGAATGCTCAACATCGCGCCGATAAACCGGTCCAGTTCAGCCTTGGACTCGCTCTCGGTCGGCTCGACCATCAAGGTGCCCGGCACCGGGAACGACATGGTTGGCGCGTGGAAGCCGTAATCCATCAGACGCTTGGCGACATCCTCCTCGCTGATCCCGGTCTGCGCCTTCAGCGGCCGCAAATCGAGAATGCATTCGTGCGCGACCCGCCCGTTGCGCCCGGTGTACAGCACCGGGAACGCACCGGATAAATGCTGCGCCAAGTAGTTCGTCGCGAGGATTGCCACTTCGCTGGCATCCGCCAGTTGCGGCCCCATCATGGCGATGTACATCCAGCTGATTGGCAGAATGCTCGCGCTGCCCCACGGAGCTGCGCTGACTGCACCGTTCTGCGCCAGCGGCCCGTCGATCGGCACCACCGGATGGTTGGCGACGAACGGCGCCAGATGTGCGCGAATGCCGATCGGCCCCATTCCCGGCCCGCCACCGCCATGGGGAATGCAGAAGGTCTTGTGCAAATTCATGTGCGACACGTCGGCGCCGATGTCCGCCGGCCGCGCCAACCCGACTTGCGCGTTGAGGTTGGCGCCATCCATGTACACCTGACCGCCATGCTTATGGATGACCTCGCAGATCTCGCTGATGCCCTCCTCATACACGCCATGGGTCGACGGATAAGTCGCCATCAGGCACGACAACTTATCCCCAGCCTCGGTGGCTTTTGCTTTCAGATCCTCTAGATCAACGTTGCCCGCCTCGTCGCATTCGACGATCACCACGCGCATCCCGGCCATTTGTGCCGAGGCCGGATTGGTGCCGTGGGCCGACGACGGAATCAGGCAGATATCCCGCGCGCCCTGCTGGCGGCTCTCGTGATACTTACGGATCGCCAACAGCCCGGCGTACTCGCCCTGAGCGCCCGAGTTGGGCTGCATGCAGATCGCATCGAACCCGGTAATCGCGCAGAGCCAGCGCTCGAGTTCTTCGATCATCAAGGTGTAGCCGACCGCCTGCTCTCGCGGCACGAACGGATGCAGATTGGCAAACTGCGGCCAGGTGATCGGGATCATTTCGCTGGTGGCGTTGAGTTTCATGGTGCAGGAGCCCAACGGAATCATCGACTGGTTGAGCGCCAGGTCCTTGTTCTCCAGTTGTTTGAGATAACGCAGCATCTCGGTTTCGCTGTGATGGGCGTTAAACACCGGATGGCGCAGGTAAGGTGTGCTGCGCTGAAGATTGTCTGGAATGCCGGAAACCAGCGCTTCAGCGTCAAGGTCCTCGACGATCAGCCCATGATCGGCGCCAAGCAACACATCGAACAGCTTCGCCACCGTGTGCTCATCGCACGTTTCATCGAGGCTCAGACCGACTCGACCACGGCCGAGAATCCTCAGGTTGATTTGCGCAGTTTTGGCACTTTCGATAATCGCGGTTTGGGCGCCGCCGACGTCCAGCGTCAGCGTGTCGAAAAACTGCGCGTTCACCCGGTTGATGCCGTGACGCTCAAGACCTGCCGCCAGAATACAGGTCAGCCGATGCACCCGCTGCGCGATCCGCTTCAAGCCTTCCGGCCCGTGATAGACCGCATAGAAACTGGCAATGTTGGCCAACAGCACCTGTGCCGTGCAGATGTTCGAGTTGGCTTTCTCGCGGCGGATATGTTGCTCGCGGGTTTGCAGGGCCATGCGCAACGCGACGTTGCCGCGAGCGTCTTTCGATACGCCGATGATCCGCCCGGGAATCGCCCGTTTGTATTCTTCGCGACTGGCGAAAAAAGCTGCGTGTGGCCCGCCATAGCCCATCGGCACGCCAAAGCGTTGGGAGGAACCGAACACCACATCGGCGCCCAACTCACCCGGTGGCGTCAGCAGCAGCAAACTGAGCAAATCGGTGGCAACACAGGCCAGCGCTTGCTGGGCGTGCAAGTGATCGATGAGAGGTCGCAGATCACGGATCTCGCCATGGGTGTCGGGGTATTGCAGCAGCGCGCCGAATACCTCGTGCTGCTTCAAGTTATCCACAGCGTCGATGATCAACTCGAAACCGAAACCTTCGGCCCGGGTCTGCACGACGGAAATGGTTTGTGGATGACAGTTCTCGTCGACGAAAAACAGATTGCTCTTCGACTTGGCAACGCGCTTGGCCAGTGCCATGGCTTCAGCAGCGGCGGTCGCTTCATCGAGTAATGAGGCGTTGGCGAGTTCCAGGCCGGTAAGATCGATGGTCAGTTGCTGGAAATTCAGCAGTGCTTCGAGCCGACCCTGAGCAATCTCCGGCTGATACGGCGTGTAGGCGGTGTACCAACCGGGATTTTCCAGCACGTTGCGCAAAATGACGGTCGGCGTCAGCGTGCCGTGGTAGCCCATGCCGATCAGACTGGTCCAGACCTGATTCTGCTCGGCGTAACCACGCAACTTGGCCAGTGCCGCTTGCTCATCCAGCGCTGGCGGCAGATCCAGTGCGCGATTAAAGCGGATGCCCGGCGGCACGGTCTGCTCGATCAATTCACTTCGGCTGCCGAAGCCGAGACTGTCGAGCATGGCCTGCTGCTCGGCGGCGTCGGGGCCGAGGTGGCGGCGCAGGAAGGCCTCGGGATCGCGTAACTGGCTCAGGGTCGGCAACTGGGACATGACGGGCTCTCTCTTGGCTGGCGCTCGGCGTCAAGGCAAATACGGTCAAACCAGCATAGCAGCCCATGCCGTACGCAAATTTTCATGGCAGACCACATCCCCTGTGGGAGCGAGCTTGCTCGCGATAGCGGTGTGTCAGGTAGATCGATGTCAACTGACAGGACGCCTTCGCGAGCAAGCTCGCTCCCACAGGGGTTTTTCCGTCACCCACAAAAAAGCCCCGACGAGTCGGGGCTTTGGGGTGCAGCGCTCAGCTTACTCGCCGATCGCAGCCTTGTAGGCAGCCGCGTCGTGCAGCTTGTCCAGCTCAGCCTTGTCGCTAGGCTTGAGCTTGAAGATCCACGCGCCGTACGGGTCGGAGTTCAGCAGCTCTGGCGAACCGCTCAGGTCTTCGTTGACCGCGATGACTTCGCCGCTGACCGGGGCGTAGATGTCGGAAGCGGCCTTCACCGATTCGACCACACCGGATTGATCGCCAGCAGCGTAGACCGTGCCGACTTCGGTCAGCTCGACGAACACCACATCACCCAGCGCTTCCTGCGCGTGATCGCTGATGCCCACAGTGACGGTGCCGTCGGCTTCCAGACGTGCCCATTCGTGACTTTCGGCAAAACGCAGGTCGGCAGGAATATCGCTCATCTTCAGTGTCCTCAAGAAATTGTCAGCGGTGGTGCCCGCCGGAAAAGGTTAGATCAAAGTTTTGCCATGGCGTACGAAGGTCGGTTTGACCACTCGTACCGGGTACCACTTGCCACGGATTTCCACTTCGGCGCGGTCGGCAGTCGCCATCGGAACACGCGCCAGGGCAATCGATTTGCTTAGCGTAGGAGAGAAACTACCACTGGTGATCTCCCCTTCGCCAACATCGGCGATACGAACCACCTGATGAGCACGCAAAACACCGCGTTCCTCAAGCACCAGACCGACCAGTTTGTGCGCAACGCCAGCGGCTTGTTCCGCCTCCAGCGCAGCACGACCGATGAACTGACGTGAGACCGGTTCCCAGGCGATGCTCCAGGCCATGTTGGATGCCAGCGGCGAAACGTCTTGATGAATGTCCTGACCGTAGAGGTTCATCCCGGCCTCAACGCGCAACGTGTCGCGGGCACCGAGGCCGATCGGGGAAATGCCGGCACCCACCAGATCGTTGAAGAAACCCGGGGCCTGATTGGCCGGCAATACGATTTCCAGACCGTCTTCACCGGTATAACCGGTGCGGGCAATGAACCAGTCGCCGTCGGTCTCGCCTTCGAAGGGTTTGAGGTGCTGGATCAGCATGGCACGGGACTGGGTCACCAGCTCGGCAATCTTGTGCCGGGCCTGCGGGCCTTGAATGGCCAGCATCGCCAACTCGGAGCGCTCATGCAGTTGCACGGCGAAACTGCCGAGCTGCGCCTGCATCCAGGCCAGGTCCTGATCGCGGGTGGAAGCGTTGAACACCAGACGATAACCATCTTCGAGACGGTAGACGATCATGTCATCGACGATGCCACCACGCTCGTTGAGCATGGTGCTGTACAACGCACGGCCGGGGCGGTGCAGGCGATCGACGTCATTGGCCAGCAAATGCTGGAGCCAGGCCTTGGCCTGGGTGCCGGTGACATCGATTACGGTCATGTGGGAAACATCGAACACCCCGCAATCGCGGCGCACTTCGTGGTGCTCCTCGACCTGCGAGCCGTAATGCAGCGGCATGTCCCAACCGCCAAAATCGACCATCTTCGCGCCGAGCGCGAGGTGCAGGTCATACAGAGGCGTACGCTGTCCCATGGGTTTCTCCTTCCGGGCGTGGCGAGGGTGCGGACTGCCGCTGCACGGGTGAAAGCCTTGAAATAGAGGGCTTCCAGCCGATTCCAGCGAACGGGTCTATCAGACGAACCGCACCGAATGCCGCGCATTGTAGCCGCATGATTCAGGACTGACGACTAAGTGTTTCGGTGCGCCGAGCGGCGGATCAGACCAATGACCGGCAATAGTCCGACCAGAACCAGGGTCAGCGCCGGCAACGACGCCCTCGCCCATTCGCCTTCGCTGGTCATTTCAAAGATCCGCACGGCCAGCGTGTCCCAGCCAAACGGGCGCATCAGCAGGGTTGCGGGCATTTCCTTGAGCACGTCGACGAACACCAGCAACGCTGCGCTCAAGGTGCCGGGCAGCAACAGCGGCAGATACACTTTGAAAAACAGTCGCGGCCCACTGACACCCAGGCTACGTGCCGCTTCCGGCAAAGATGGCCGTATACGCGCCAGACTGCTTTCCAGCGGGCCGTAAGCGACGGCAATAAACCGCACCAGATACGCCATCAGCAACGCCGCCAAACTGCCAAGCAGCAACGGTTTGCCCGCACCACCGAACCAGCTGGACAGCGGGATCACCAGTTCTCGATCCAGATAACTGAAGGCAAGCATGATGGACACTGCCAACACCGAGCCCGGCAGGGCGTAACCGAGGTTGGCCAGACTTACTCCGGAACGGATCGCCCGAGTCGGCGCCAACCGTCGGGCAAACGCCAGCAGCAACGCAACGCTGACGGTGATCAATGCCGCCATGCCACCCAAATAGAGGGTGTGAAGGATCAGCCCGGCGTAGCGCTCATCGAGATCGAAACGCCCACGCTGCCAGAACCACACAACCAATTGCAAAACCGGAATCACAAACGCGCAAGCGAAGACCAGTGCGCACCAACTCATCGCCGCGAAGGCCTTGAACCCGCGTAGGTGATACAGCGCCTTGATCCGAGGCCGCTCGTTGCTCGCCCGGTTCGCGCCGCGTGCACGACGCTCGCCGTAGAGCACCAACATCACCACCAGCAACAACAGGCTGGCCAGTTGCGCCGCACTGGACAGGCTGAAAAAGCCGTACCAGGTCTTGTAGATCGCCGTGGTGAAGGTGTCGAAGTTGAACACCGAGACCGCGCCGAAATCTGCAAGCGTCTCCATCAACGCCAGCGCTACACCTGCGCCAATCGCCGGACGCGCCATCGGCAACGCTACGCGCCAGAAGGCTTGCCAGGGTGATTGGCCAAGCACGCGCGCGGCTTCCATCAGGCCTTTGCCCTGAGCGAGAAACGCAGTACGCGCCAACAGGTAAACGTAGGGGTAGAACACCAGCACCAAGACCAGAATCACCCCGCCGGTGGAGCGAACGCGCGGCAGCCGAAGGCCAGAACCGAACCATTCACGCAGCAGGGTTTGTACCGGCCCGGCGAAGTCGAGCAGGCCAACGAAAACGAAGGCGAGCACATAGGCCGGGATGGCGAAGGGCAGCATCAACGCCCAATCGAGCCAACGGCGGCCGGGGAATTCACAGAGGCTGGTGAGCCAGGCGAGGCTCACACCGAGCAGCGTCACACCGAAACCGACGCCGAGTACCAACGTCAGCGTGTTGCCCAGCAGGCGCGGCATCTGGGTTTCCCACAGGTGCGACCAGATCTGTTGATCGATGGTCTGCCATGACAGCAGCAGAACGCTCAGGGGCAACAGCACCAGCGCGGCAATGGCGAAGACGATGGGATACCAGCGGCGTTGGGCGGGGTGGGCCACTTTTGGGACTCTGGAGGGATTGGGGTGTTCTTGAGCTTTGTGTTTCAGGTCAGGATTGTTGCCCTCACCCTAGCCCTCTCCCAGAGGGAGAGGGAACTGACCGTGTAGTTTATGGGAATTACGCCGACCTGAGATATCGAGTCGAACTCAGGATTTGAAAACCAACGCAAATCGGCTCCCTCTCCCTTGGGGAGAGGGCTGGGGTGAGGGGCTGGATCTTGAAGCAAACAAAGCAATCAGAAAAGACTCAGTTCCAACCCGCCCGATCCATCATCCGAATCGCCTCAGCCTGGCGCTTGCCCGCCACTTCCACTGGCAAGGTGTCGGCAATGAACTTGCCCCATGCGGCCACTTCTTCCGAAGGTGCAACGGCAGGGTTGGCCGGGAATTCCTGGTTCACGTCGGCGAAGATTTTCTGCGCCTCAGGCGTGGTCATCCACTCGACCAGTGCCTTGGCGGCTTCCGGGTGAGGTGCATGTTTGGTCAGGCCGATACCCGACAGGTTGACGTGCACACCGCGATCCGCCTGATTCGGCCAGAACAGTTTCACCGGCAGTTCCGGCTTCTGCTTGTGCAGGCGACCGTAGTAGTAGGTGTTGACGATGCCGACATCGCACTGCCCGGCGTTGATCGCTTCGAGCACTGCAACATCATCGGAGAACACGTCGGTGGACAGGTTATTGACCCAGCCTTTGAGGATCTTCTCGGTCTTCTCGGCGCCATGCACTTCGATCATGGTCGCGGTCAGCGACTGGTTGTAGACCTTCTTCGCCGTGCGCAGACACAGACGACCTTCCCAGTTCTTGTCGGCCAGCGCTTCGTAGGTGGTCAGTTCGCCCGGCTTAACCCGCTGGGTGGAATAGGCGATGGTCCGTGCGCGCAGGCTCAGGCCAGTCCAGGCGTGGCTGGAAGCCCGGTATTGCTGCGGGATATTGGCGTCGATGGTTTTCGAGGTGAACGGTTGCAGGATTCCCATCTGCTCGGCCTGCCAGAGGTTGCCGGCATCGACGGTCAGCAGCAGGTCGGCGGTGGCGTTTTCGCCTTCGGCCTTGATGCGCTGCATCAGCGGCGCTTCCTTGTCGGTGATGAACTTGATCTTCACCCCGGTTTTGGCGGTGTAGGCATCAAACACCGGTTTGATCAGTTCATCGATGCGCGAGGAGTAGACCACCACCTCGTCGGCGGCCTGGGCAGTGGTGCTGCCGATCAGGGTCAAGGCCAGTGCGGTCAGAAGACGCTTGGGTGCCAACATGGGAGTGGTCTCTCGGTCGGGAAATGTGGGCCAAATGATAAGGACTCACATTTACCTTCTCAATCGATCACTTGGGCAAGGAGTTACCAGATGTTGCATAGCAGGAAATTTGTGGTGAATGTGCGGACGCCTTCGCGGGCAAGCCCGCTCCCACAGGGTTTCGGGTGTACATACAATCGATATTTCACACCGATCACTGTGGGAGCGAGCTTGCTCGCGAAGAGGCCATCAGCCCCAATGAACATGTCAGAGTTTGGCGAGGGCTGGGAGGTCGCCAGTCAACCCAAGGGCTTCGCGCACAAACAACGCTTTCGCCTCAGGCATCTGCTCAACCAGTTTCAACCCGGCATTACGCAACCAACGCACCGGCAGCGGATCGGCCTGGAACAAGCGCTCGAAGCCTTCCATCGCCGCCATCAACGCCAGGTTATGCGGCATGCGCCGACGCTCGTAACGGCTCAGCACTTTCACGTCCGCCAACCGCTCACCACGCTCTTTAGCCTGCAACAGCACTTCGGCCAGCACCGCCGCATCGAGGAAACCCAGGTTCACGCCCTGCCCCGCCAGCGGGTGAATGGTGTGCGCAGCATCGCCGATCAGCGCCAGGCCTTCAGCCACGTAACGCTTGGCATGCCGCTGACGCAGTGGCACGCACAGCCGCGGATCGGCACTGAGGACTTCGCCGAGGCGACCTTCAAACGCCCGCTCCAGCTCACGGCAGAATGCCGCCTCATCCAGCGCCATCAAACGCTCGGCTTCGCTCGGTGTGGTTGACCAGACAATCGAGCACCAGTCCTGCTGACCATCGCGCTCCAGCGGCAGAAACGCCAACGGCCCGTGATCGGTGAAGCGTTGCCACGCCGTCATTTGATGCGGCTTGCTGCTGCGTACACTGGTGACGATCGCGTGATGCAGATAATCCCACTCGCGCGTCGCGACACCGGTCAGGCGGCGCACCGCCGAATTGGCGCCGTCCGCCGCGATCACCAACGGCGCGCGCAACTGGCGACCATCGGCCAGGGTCAGCAACCAGTCATCGCCGGAGCGGCGCATCTGTTCCAGCCGTGCGTTGGCCAGCATGCCCAAATCGCAATCGTGCAACCGGTCGAGCAAAGCATCCTGCACCACACGATTTTCGACGATATGGCCGAGTACATCGGCGTGCACGCTGCTCGCCGAGAAGTGAATCTGCCCGGTGCCGCTGCCGTCCCAGACGTGCATGTCGGTGTACGGACTGCTGCGCCGATTGGCGATGCCGTCCCACACGCCAAGGCGTTCGAGAATCCGCTGGCTGGCCGCCGACAACGCACTCACGCGAGGCTCGAATGGCGCTTGGGCATCGAACGGTTTGACGCTCAGCGGGCTGCCGTCGAGCAGCAGCACTTCCAGGCCACTGTCCTGCAACGCCAGCGCCAGGGCGCTGCCGACCATTCCGGCTCCGACAATCAGCAGATCTGCGCGCATTTCCATGCTTTAAGCCTGTCTCGCTTGCGGCTTGAGCCGCACGTAAAGGGTTTTACCGACCCGCGCGACAAGGTTGCCGGCGCCGTCATGAATATCGACCTGCAACTGCGGCAGGTACTTTTCGCCATTGGCGGTCTGCCGACGGACCTCATCAAGCAAGGTGTCGTCGATGCTGAACCGGGCGAACACCGGGCCTTTGCCCGGCGCGATGAAATCGATGTCGGCGGCCTTGTCCCAGACGATGTACCGCGAGCCGAGGTTTTCCATCAGCATCAGCATGAAGAACGGATCGACCATCGAATACAGACTGCCGCCAAACTGCGTGCCGACATAGTTGCGGTTGTACCAGCCCAACCCCATCGACACTTGAACATCGCGGAAGTCGTCACTGATGTGCCGCACCCGAACGCCGGCGCCGAGATACGGCGGGTAAAACGTCATCACCCAGCGCATCAGCCGCGCCTTGCCGAACGAGCGGATCAGCCAGTTACGCATCCGGACGCGTTCCTAAACCCATGGCCTGGCGGGCGAACCAGCGCTTGGCCGGCGGCAGCAGATCAAGCCCAAGCAGGCCGATGTTGCGGCCCAGCGACACCAGCGGCTGCGTGCTGCCGAACAGCCGCGTGACCTGATCGGAGAACCCCACAGTGAGGTCTTGATCGAGACGCTGCCGCTCGCGGTAAGCCTGCAACGTGGCGAAGGCGCCCAGCGGCTTATCGCTGGCCAGCAGTGCCGCGGCCAAGGCATCGGCATCGCGCAGCGACAGGTTGAAACCCTGCCCGGCAATCGGATGCAAACTGTGCGCGGCGTTGCCAAGTACGGCCAGATGCGAACGCACCTGCTCTTCGGCTTCGACCAGCGACAGCGGATACAGATGCCGTGCGCCGACCTGTTTCAACGTGCCGAGGCGGTAACCGAACACGCCCTGCAATTCGCTGAGGAAGTCGCGCTCGCTCAAATCGGCCAGGCGTTGCGCGTCCATGCCCAGACGGGTCCAGACCAATGCGCAACGGTTTTCCGGCAGCGGCAGCAAGGCCATCGGGCCTTCGTCGGTGAAGCGCTCGAACGCCATGCCGTTGTGCGATTCACTCGGGGTAATGTTGGCGATCAGCGCACTCTGGTTGTACGGACGCTGGCGCACGTTGATGCCCAACTGCTCACGCAAGCCGGAACGGCCGCCATCGGCAAGCACCGCTAGATCGCATTCAATGACGGTTTCATCATTGAGGGTCAGGCGATAGCCATCGGGCAGCGGCTCCATGCCCGTGACTTCCGCCGGGCAACGCCAGCTGATCACATCCTTGTCGACGTGCTGCCACAGGCACTGGCCGAGCCAGGCGTTCTCCACCACGTAACCGAGCGCCGGCACGCCCTCTTCCATCGCCGACAAACGCGCAGTGGAGAAGCGACCACGGTCTGACACATGAATCTGTTTGATCGGCTCGGCGCGACGGGAGATTTCCTGCCACACACCCAGCCGTTGATAGATTTGTCGGGCGCCGAAGGACAACGCCGAGGAACGTGCATCGTAGCTCGGCTGCCAACTGTCGCCGGGGGCGAACGGTTCGATCAGCACGATCTTCCAGCCGCGCGCCTTGGCGCCGGCCTGCAAGGCCAACGCCAGACTGGCGCCGACCAGACCGCCACCGATGATTGCCAGATTGACGCGACTCATGCCGCGTGTGTCCGTGCTTGCGCCATCAGCGCTTCGATCTCGGCGACGGTTTTCGGCACGCCACCCGTCAGGATTTCACAACCGGTCTTGGTCACTACCACGTCATCCTCGATGCGCACGCCAATGCCGCGCCATTTCTTCGCTACGTTCTGATTGTCCGGGGCGATGTAGATGCCCGGCTCCACGGTCAGCGCCATGCCGACTTCCAGCACGCGCCATTCGCCGCCGACCTTGTACTCGCCGACGTCGTGCACATCCATGCCCAGCCAGTGGCCGGCGCGGTGCATGTAAAACGCTTTATAAGCCTCAGTCGCGATTAACTCGTCGACGTCGCCCTGCAACAGCCCCAGCTTCACCAGCCCGCTGGTGATGACTCGAACGGTGGCTTCGTGCGCCTGATTCCAGTGTTTGTTCGGGGCGATTTCAGCAAACGCGGCTTCCTGCGAGGCCAGCACCAATTCGTAGATCGCTTTCTGCTCGGTCGAAAACTTGCCGTTGACCGGCCAGGTGCGAGTGATGTCGCTGGCATAGCAGTCGATCTCGCAGCCAGCGTCGATCAGCACCAGATCACCGTCCTTGAGCAGCGCGTCATTCTGCTGGTAATGCAGGATGCAGCTATTGCGCCCGGCGGCCACGATCGAGCCGTAGGCCGGCATCTTCGCCCCGCCCTTGCGGAACTCGTAATCAAGCTCGGCTTCGAGGCTGTACTCGTGCAGCCCGGCGCGGCTGGCCTGCATCGCGCGGATGTGGGCTTGGGCCGAGATTCGTGCGGCTTCGCGCATCACCTTCACTTCTGCCGCCGATTTATACAGGCGCATGTCGTGGAGCAGATGATCCAGGGCAACGAACTCATTCGGGGGCTGGGCGCCGAGATGCGCTTTAGAGCGGATCACGTTGATCCAGTCCATCAGGTGTCGGTCAAATTCGGGGTTGCTGCCCATCGCCGAGTACACCCGGTCGCGGCCTTCGATCAGGCCCGGCAGGATGTCGTCGATGTCGGTGATAGGGAATGCGTCGTCGGCACCGAAGTCGCGGATCGCGCCTTCCTGGCCGGCGCGCAAGCCGTCCCACAATTCGCGTTCGGCGTTGCGCTCACGGCAGAACAGCACGTATTCACCATGCTCGCGCCCGGGCATCAGGACGATGACGGCTTGCGGCTCGGGAAACCCGCTGAGGTACTGGAAATCGCTGTCCTGACGGTAGACGTGCTCGACGTCGCGGTTGCGGATGGCAACTGCGGCGGCGGGCAGGATCGCGATGCTGTTGGGTTCCATCTGCGCCATCAGGGCCTTGCGGCGACGGCTGTATTCCGCTTTCGGGATATGGGTCATGGGCGGATGGCTTTCCCTGGCAGTCGATTAATGCAGCGACGGCTTGGCGGCTGGCGGCACGTCGGCTTTTTTGCTTTCCGTGAACAGCAGCAGCGGCGCGACGCGCAGGTACTCCATGACTTCCATGTAGTCGGTCTCGCCGTCTTCGGATTCTTCCAGGGCATCTTGAACCTGGGAGATGGCTGCCAGATCCTGCAGCACTTCGGTGGCTTCGGTGCTGAGCATGCTGCTGTCGCGGCAGTTCAGGCCGAAACCGCTGAGGAAGCCCTGGCACCATTCGCCCAG
Organism: Pseudomonas sp. NPDC098747; assembly: GCF_044760045.1. NCBI lineage: Bacteria > Pseudomonadati > Pseudomonadota > Gammaproteobacteria > Pseudomonadales > Pseudomonadaceae > Pseudomonas > Pseudomonas sp. NPDC098747. The sequence goes on from NZ_JBIWAL010000032.1 coordinate 60,142, forward strand.
CGCGGCAGCACGCTCGGTCAGTGGCGCGTCGTCGGTCGGCAGTAGCAGGACGACGGTAACGTCGTCGCCGGTCAGCTCGCCCTTGACCATCTCTTGCAGGCCGATCAGGGCGTTGCGGATGTTGTCCTGTGGCTCGCTTTCGAGCAGCTCGGCGGCATCGATCAGCCACTCTTCAGCATTGAAGCCGGCGCCGGCGCAACTGCGCCCGAGCAGCAAGCCGTGCAGTTCGGCAGGCGAGACGTTGTGGCCGCTGGAAGTCAGCAGGGTGGCAAAAGCTTGGTACGGGGAATTCGCAATGGTCATGGGCAGCTAGGCGCCAGACGGCGCTATGTCTAGAATGGAGGCCTTGTATCCTACATCGACAGACTCGCCAAGACTATTAAAGGCTGTCCGCCAGCTAACCCATCAGACAGTGAAACCAATGGAAGACAACGACCTGCAAGCGCTGATGGCCAGACTCGAGCTGCTGATTGGCCGAGTCGAGCAACTAAAGAGTCAAAATGCACTCTTACTAGCTCAGGAAAAAACCTGGCGCGAGGAACGCGCGCACCTCATTGAAAAAAACGAAATCGCCCGGCGTAAGGTCGAATCGATGATTTCGCGCCTCAAGGCCCTGGAGCAAGACTCATGAGTTCAAGCAATAGCGTTACCGTGCAGATCCTCGATAAAGAATATTCGATCATTTGCCCGCAGGAAGAGCGCAGCAATCTGGTGAGCGCCGCACGCTACCTGGACGGCAAGATGCGCGAGATCCGCAGCAGCGGCAAAGTCATCGGCGCCGACCGCATCGCCGTGATGGCAGCACTGAACATCACTCACGACCTCTTGCACAAAGAAGAGCGACCGGACGTTCAGGCCAGCGGCTCGACCCGTGAACAGGTGCGTGACTTGCTCGATCGTGTCGATCTGGTCCTGGCCGACGATCAGGACAGCAGCAAGGGCTGATTCGCCAGACCGCTTGAGGTATACTCGCGGCACTCCCTGGGGTGCTTGCCAGTTGACGATGTCCCTGAGCCGATTCGCACTACCCTGGAAGTTGCACGTTGGGCTGGTGTGCATGTCCGCCAGACGGAAAGCCTTAAAGTCTACTGCATCTTCCACCTTGAACTTTCGGGTTCAAGGGCTAAGTTGACAGCGGTTCATCCGGGGAGCCTGATTCGAATCCGATGTCGGTGAATGCCGACATCGGATTTTTTATGCGTACGTTTTCGTCCAACCTGCCGAAGCCGAACCATGACCGAACCCGCGCTGCTGCCCCGCCCGCAACTCCGCCGCCTGCTGCGCAAGGCACGCCGAGCACTGACTGCTGCTGAACAACGTCAGGCCGCCAAGGGGTTGTTCCGACAACTGGCGCAAGACCCGCATTTTCGCCGGGCAAAACACATTTCCCTGTACCTGCCCACCGACGGTGAAATCGATCCACGCCTGCTGCTGCGCGAAGCACAACGCCGGGGCAAGGCTACTTACCTTCCAGTGCTCAGTGCCTGGCCGCGAACCAAAATGGTGTTCCAGCGCATCCGCCCGGGCGAAAAACTCAAACCCAACCGCTTCCGCATTCTTGAGCCGCGTGCCAACCTGGCTCGCCAGCGCAAGATCTGGACACTGGATCTGGTGTTACTGCCATTGGTGGGTTTTGACGACGTCGGCGGACGTCTGGGGATGGGCGGCGGTTTCTATGATCGCAGCCTGGCGTATCTGGCGCGGCGCAAGAACTGGCGCAAGCCGACGCTGTTGGGTCTGGCCCATGAATGTCAGAAGGTCGAACGATTGGCGCAGGCGAGTTGGGATGTACCGTTGCAAGGCACGGTCACTGACAAGGCGTGGTATTTCGTAGGCTAGACGCCGCGTAGATCAGCGGCGTCGGGGAGGCAGTTTCAGCGTTTGAAGGCTGTCGACTGTTGAACCTGTTGTGCGATTTCAATCGGTGCGTCGGCCTTGTTGGCCCACAGGCTTTGCGCGTAACCGGTGGTCACAACGCCCAAACCAAACAAAATAACCAAAATCCAAAGCAAATCCGGTTTGCGTTTCATCGATTGCCCCCCTCAAGGCACATCATCACGATGACAGCAGCGGTTTCCATTCGTAGGCCGTGCAGCAGCGTCAAGCTTTAAAGGCCGGCATTTTGCGACAACGAGAACCTGCGCGCAAACGCTGACGTCAACCGACTGTCGGTTTGTCATAAAATTGCCCGACAACTTGCCCAAAGAACGCTTCAGGAGCAAAAACCATGGCCTATTGGCTGATGAAATCCGAACCTGACGAACTCTCGATCAAAGGCCTGGAGAAACTTGGCAAAGCGCGCTGGGACGGGGTTCGCAACTATCAGGCGCGCAACTTCCTGCGGGCGATGGCGGTGGGCGATGAGTTCTTTTTCTACCATTCCAGCTGCCCGGAGCCGGGAATTGCCGGAATTGGAAAAATAATCGAAGCGGCGTACCCGGACCCGACGGCGCTGGATCCTGAAAGCCATTATTTCGATCCGAAGGCCACGGCGGAGAAAAACGCCTGGAGCGCGATCGATGTCGCCCATGTCGAGACGTTCGCGCGGGTGTTGAAGCTGGATTATCTGAAACAGCAGACCGCGCTGGACGAAATGCCGTTGGTGCAGAAGGGTTCGCGGCTGTCCGTGATGGCGGTGACGCCGGAGCAGTGGGCGGCGGTGATCGCGCTCAAGCCCTGATTCATTTTGCGCCTGCCATAATGAATCGCTGGCAAGCCAGCTCCCACAGGATTTTCGGTGAAACACAACAATGTGATCGCCGCAGAACCCTGTGGAAGCTGGCTTGCCCGCGATGGGGCCCGCCCGGACAACAGATGTCTTACTGAATGATCAGGTTGTTGAACAACAGATCCTCGACCACTGGCTTGCCGGTCTCGTCATTCATCACTTGCTGCGTTTGCTTCAACGCTTCCTGACGCAGTTTTTCCTTGCCCTCGATGCTGCCCATCGCCTCGGTGGTCTGCTGGGTGAACAGTGCCACCAACTGATTACGAATCAGCGGCTCGTTGGCCTTGACCAGTTTGGTCGATTCTTCGCCGGTCACACGCAACGCCACGTCAGCCTTGAAGACCTTCAGTTTCATCGTGCCATCGAGCCCGTAGTTGCCCACGAATGGTGGGCTCAGGGTGATGTAGTTGACCTTCGGCGCCTCGCCTTCTTTGGCTTCTTCGGCCAGCGCTGCCACAGGCAGAGACAGGGCCAGCAACAACATGATCCACGCTTTCAC
>NZ_JBIWAL010000033.1:0-59863 GCF_044760045.1 Pseudomonas sp. NPDC098747
AGAAGGCATCAACGAAGCGGGCGCCATGAGCTCCTTCATCGCTGCCGGTACTTCGTACTCCAGCCACAACCAGCCGATGCTGCCGTTCTACATCTTCTACTCGATGTTCGGTTTCCAGCGCATTGGTGACCTGGCGTGGGCAGCAGGCGACAGCCGTACCCGTGGCTTCCTGATCGGCGGTACCGCCGGCCGGACCACGCTGAACGGCGAAGGCCTGCAACACGAAGACGGACACAGCCACATCCTGGCCGCGACCATCCCGAACTGCCGCACCTTTGATCCAACCTACGGCTACGAGCTGACGGTGATCATTCAGGACGGCATGAAGAAGATGACCGAAGAGCAGCAGGACGTTTTCTACTACATCACCGTGATGAACGAGTCTTACCAGCAACCCGCCATGCCGGCCGGTGTTGAGGAAGGCATCATCAAGGGCATGTACCTGCTCGAAGAAGACACCCGCGAAGCGGCACACCACGTACAGCTGATGGGCTCCGGCACCATCCTGCGCGAAGTGCGTGAAGCGGCGAAGATTCTGCGTGAAGAGTTCAACGTCGGCGCCGACGTGTGGAGCGTCACCAGCTTCAACGAACTGCGTCGCGACGGCCTGGCTGTAGAGCGCAGCAATCGTCTCAAGCCTGGTCAGAAGCCTAAGCAGAGCTACGTTGAAGAGTGCCTGAGCGGCCGTAAAGGTCCGGTCATTGCCTCTACCGACTACATGAAGCTGTTCGCCGAGCAGATCCGTCAGTGGGTACCGTCCAAGGAATTCAAAGTCCTGGGCACCGACGGTTTCGGCCGCAGCGACAGCCGCAAGAAACTGCGTCATTTCTTCGAAGTCGACCGTCATTTCGTGGTGTTGGCAGCCCTGGAAGCACTGGCTGACCGTGGTGATATCGAACCCAAGGTTGTGGCTGAAGCCATCACCCGGTTCGGCATCGACCCGGAAAAACGCAACCCACTGGACTGCTGAGGAGACATTTTGTGAGCGAACTCATTCGCGTACCTGACATCGGCAGCGGTGAAGGTGAAGTAATTGAACTGTTTGTGAAGGTCGGCGACCGTATCGAAGCCGACCAGAGCATCCTGACCCTGGAATCGGACAAGGCCAGCATGGAAGTGCCAGCCCCGAAAGCCGGCGTCATCAAGAGCCTGAAAGTGAAGCTGGGCGACCGACTGAAAGAAGGCGACGAACTGCTTGAGCTGGAAGTCGAGGGCGCCGCTGAAGCGGCCCCTGCGGCTGCCGCTGCTCCAGCTGCAAAAGCTGAAGCCAAACCGGCTCCTGCTGCTGCCGCGCCAGCCGCTGCACCTGCTGCCGCTTCGGTTCAGCAAGTGCACGTGCCGGACATCGGTTCGTCGGGCAAGGCGCAGATCATTGAGATCCAGGTCAAGGTCGGCGACACCGTCGCAGCTGATCAATCGCTGATCACCCTGGAATCCGACAAGGCGAGCATGGAAATCCCGTCGCCTGCCGCTGGCGTGGTCAAGGCCATCAGCGTCAAGCTCAACGACGAAGTCGGCACCGGCGACCTGATTCTGGATCTGGAAGTGGCGGGTGCTGCGGCCCCTGCTGCGGCCGCTCCGGCTCAGGCTGCTGCGCCAGCCGCTGCTGCTGCGCCTGCTCCGGCAGCCGCGCCAGCTGCACCGGTGGCTGACAGCGTTCAGGACATCCACGTCCCGGACATCGGTTCGGCCGGCAAAGCCAAGATCATCGAAGTGCTGGTCAAGGCTGGCGACACTGTCGAAGCTGATCAATCGCTGATCACCTTGGAATCCGACAAGGCGAGCATGGAAATCCCATCGCCTGCCGCTGGCGTGGTGGAAAGCGTTTCGATCAAGCTGGATGACGAAGTCGGCACTGGCGACCTGATCCTCAAGCTGAAAGTCAAAGGCGCGGCGCCTGCTGCTGCCCCGGCTCCTGCTGCCGCTGCAAGTGCTCCGGCACCTGCCGCTGCTGCTCCGGCTGCCGCTGCACCTGCTGCCGCCGCACCTGTCGCCGCCCCGGCCAAGCCGGGCGCGAAAGTTCACGCCGGCCCCGCCGTGCGTCAACTGGCTCGCGAGTTCGGCGTTGAGCTGAACGCGGTCGGCGCCAGCGGTCCACACGGTCGCATCCTGAAAGAAGACGTGCAGGTTTACGTCAAAGCGATGATGCAGAAGGCCAAAGAAGCACCGGCCGCTGCTGCTGGCGCTACCGGTGGTGCGGGCATCCCGCCGATTCCGGTTGTCGACTTCAGCCGTTTCGGCGGAACCGAAGAAGTGCCGATGACTCGCCTGATGCAAATCGGCGCGTCGAGCCTGCACCGCAGCTGGCTGAACATTCCGCACGTGACTCAGTTCGATTCGGCTGATATCACCGAGCTGGAAGCGTTCCGTGTTGCGCAGAAAGCCGTTGCAGAGAAGGCCGGCGTCAAGCTGACCATCCTGCCGCTGCTGCTCAAGTCGTGCGCGCACATGCTCAAGGAGCTGCCGGACTTCAACAGTTCGCTGGCACCAAGCGGCAAAGCGATCATCCGCAAGAAATACGTGAACATCGGCTTCGCCGTCGACACCCCGGATGGCCTGCTGGTACCGGTCATCAAGAACGTCGACCAGAAGAGCCTGTTGCAACTTGCTGCTGAAGCCGCTGCGCTGGCCGCCAAAGCCCGCGACAAGAAGCTCACCGCTGACGACATGCAAGGCGCCTGCTTCACCATTTCCAGCCTCGGCCACATTGGCGGCACCGGCTTCACGCCGATCGTCAACGCGCCGGAAGTGGCGATCCTCGGTGTTTCCAAGGCAACCATTCAGCCAGTCTGGGACGGCAAAGCCTTCCAGCCGAAACTGATGCTGCCGCTGTCGCTGTCCTACGATCACCGCGTGATCAACGGCGCCGCTGCCGCACGCTTCACCCAGCGTCTGGGCAGCCTGCTGGCGGACATCCGCACTATCCTGCTGTAATCCGAGCGGTCCTCCGGCGACGGAGGGCCACTTGTGCTCCACGTTTTCGAGCGCCACACGCTCGTACCTCAACCCCGCCAATTGGCGGGGCTTTTTTTGCCTGAAATAAATCGGGCTTTGTATTTTTCCTACAAATTGCGCTGACATCGGCCACGACACAAGTCAACTTTGCGCCGACTTATTTATTCAACATACAACTAACCTTGGCACAGCAAGTTTATTAAACAAACTTGATACCCACTGAAACTTATTCAACGACTCATTCGAATGGATTCGATATGTTAAAACCAACTATCGGCCCGATCATCGGCCACGTTACAACTAACCATGCACGCATATTTATCCGCGGCGACCGACAAAAAAACGCTATCGTATTTGGCGGCGTACGTTATCGCATCTCCGGCACACAACAATGGTCTAACGGCATTTTCGTCAAACTGAGCAATCTTCGAGACATGTCGGAAGTTTTCGCAATTAACAACTTGAGCAGCGATACGGAATATGAATATCAGGCCGGATGGTTCAGCCCGATGAATCCTGTTCATACCGAGGACTCGGTGGCAGAACTGCCTCTGCAATGGCCTCGGGAGATCCACCGTCTGCGCACCCGCTCCAGCAAAGCCACGCACGCACGGGCCTATATTGTCGGCTCCTGTCGCTACTTGCGCATGACCGCCGGCATTGCTTCACTGCCCCAGTTGGGCGACCGTATCTTCGCCTCCATCAACCAATTGATTGAGGGCGCACAACCGCCGATCAGTGCCACGCTAATGACCGGTGATCAAATTTACGCCGACGACATGAACCTGATCGCACCTGATCGCGAATACCAGGACATACTCAGCAAATACCGCGCAGCCTTCTCACAACCCAATATAAAGCGCTTGATGTCCGGCACTTCGACTTACATGATTCTCGACGACCATGAAATCGAAGATAACTGGCCGGCCAATGCCGGCAAGTCCGATGGCGCGCTATATCGCAACGCCATGGCCGCCTATGAGTTGTATCAAGCCAGTCACAGCCCGGTACATCCGCTGACAACTAACGGTCAGATTGATCGCTCCGTACTTGAGCATTACTGGTATCAATTCAGCGACGGTGATATCGAATGGTTCGTAACCGACAGCCGCACGCGACGCAACTTGGCGGCCGCTGATCGACGCATCCTCGATGAAGCTCAGGAACAAGCGTTACTCAAATGGCTGATCAACAGTCCCGCGCGGGTGAAGTTCGTGGTGACCAGCGTGATGTTCTACCCGGATCGAAAACAACTTGGCGACGACGCGTGGAAAGCCTTCCCGGAACAGCGCCTGCGCCTTCTGGAAACCATACGCACCCGGCGAATCAACAATGTAGTGTTCGTCTCGGGCGACGTGCACGGCTCACTGACTTCGCGCCTGACCCACAGCGAAGACCCGGACTTCGAAGTCCACACCATCGTGTCCTCGCCACTATGCAACAGCAAACTGCTCCCGTACGCCAAGGCCTCCACTTTCATACTCGACCAACCGCTGGTGCGTACGGCAGCAGGCGACTATCGGCATGAGCTGACCGGCACGGTGGTCAGCGAGGACAACTTTGCCCATATGGTGGTCGAGGCTGATCAGATTCTGGTCAATTACCATGATCGAGATGGCAAGAAGCTGCAATCGATCGCGATAAAACTGCGTTAAGACATTAATAGATCGCAGCCTTCGGCAGCTCCTACAAAGGTCAAATTCGCCTGTAGGACCTGTCGGAGGCTGCGATCTGTCGTTCTTTTCTGACAGGCACTGGAGAAATGCCCGGCGCAGCCGACACATTCTTATAGCACTTGGCCTTCATCACTCTTGTCAGTCAGTGCCGCAATGATGCAACCTTGCCGCAGGCAACAGTAAAGAGGGCGAGAGCCCGGCGCGTTCAGCATATTTCCAAGCGAGTTTCCCTCCATGAAGAGCCAACCCGATGCCGCCAGCCGTATGGTGGCCGAGGTAGTGACGCAATTGCCGGTGCCCTCGCGGCTCGGCATGCTGCGTTTCGAGCGCTTGAATGAAGCCAGCTGGGCGATGCTTTTTCTTGATCCCAATTGCGAGCGTCAATTCGGTCAGCCGGCCGTTGAGCTGTGTGCGCTGGTCGGCTCGCCCTACGCCAGCCTGATGGAGCCGGAAGCGCGTTATCAACTGCATGACACGATCCAGCAGCAACTCAGTACCAGCCCGCATTATCTGGTGCGCTATACGTTGCACACCCCTGCCGGCGCGCTGTCCATCCTGGAACTCGGCGAAGCCTATAAGCAGCACAATCGTCACTTGCTGCGCGGCTACCTGCTGGCGGTCGATAACGTCTTCGACGAACCGCCGCTGCTGCCTTCAGTCGATCTCGAAACGCAGAATTCGCGCCTGCAGATCGCCCTCGAACTCAACCAGCGTGCCCAGCAGGAACAACTGCAGCATCTGGAGCGGGTGCGCGCCCAGCAGGAGCTGATTCTGCTGCTCGCCCGCCAGCGCTACAGCACGCACAACTCGCTGCAAGAAGCCGCCGAACTGATCACCCGCTGCGCCTGCGATATCTATGAAATCGACTGCGCCAGCCTGTGGAATCTCGAAGGCCAGCAACTGCTGCCGATCTCGGCTTACCACCGCGCGACTCAGGAATACATTCTCCCGGACGCGATCGACATCAGCAGCTTCCCTGATTACATGGACGCCCTGCACAGCAGCCGCGCCATCGACGCACACAATGCAATGCGTGACCCGCGCACCCGCGAGATGGCCGAAGCGCTGCGCCCGCGCGACGTCAACGCCATGCTCGACGCCAGCATCCGCGTCGACGGCCAAGTGGTCGGCGTACTGTGCCTGGAGCAGACCGGTGCCACCCGCGCGTGGCAGTCCGATGAAATCGCCTTTGCCGGGGAACTGGCCGACCAGTTCGCCCAAGTCATCAACAACCACAACCGGCGCACCGCCACCAGCGCCCTGCACCTGTTCCAGCGTGCGGTCGAGCAAAGCGCCAACGCCTTTTTGTTGGTCAACTGCGACGGCGTGGTCGAGTACGTCAACCCGAGCTTCACCGCGATTACCCAGTACACCACCGAGGAAGTCCACGGTCAGCGCCTGTCGGAGCTGCCGGCCCTGGAAAACCTCAGCGAGCTGCTGTTCGACGCGCCCTCGGCGCTGGCCAAGAGCAACAGCTGGCAAGGCGAATTCAAGAGCCGCCGAAAAAACCTCGAACCGTACTGGGGCCAGTTGTCGATCTCCAAGGTTTACGGCGACAACCGTGAGCTGACCCATTACATCGGCATCTACGAAGACATCACCCAGACCAAGTTGGCGCAGCAGCGCATCGAGCGTCTGGCGTACACCGACAACCTGACCAACCTCGGTAACCGGCCGGCGTTTATCCGCAACCTCGACGAACGCTTCGCCCGCGACAGCGATACCCCGATCAGCCTGCTGCTGGTGGATATCGACAACTTCAAGCGGATCAACGACAGCCTCGGCCACCAGACCGGCGACAAACTGCTGATCAGTCTGGCGCGGCGTCTGCGTAATAGCCTGAGCCCGAGCGGCAGCCTCGCCCGGTTCGCCAGTAACGAATTCGCCGTGCTGCTCGACAACACCGACCTTCAAGTTGGCCAGCAGATCGCTAGTCAGTTGCTGATGACACTCGACAAGCCGATGTTCGTCGACAACCAGCTGATCAGCGTCACCGGCTCGGTGGGCCTTGCCTGCGCGCCCCTGCACGGCCGCGACCCGCAAACCCTGATGCGTAACGCAGGTTTAGCCCTGCACAAGGCCAAGGCCAACGGCAAACATCAGGTACAAGTCTTCACCGAAGCGCTGAACGCCGAGGCCAGCTACAAGCTGTTTGTCGAGAACAACTTGCGTCGCGCCCTGACCCAGAACGAGCTGGACGTGTTCTATCAGCCCAAGCTCTGCCTGCGCAGCGGTCGCCTGCTGGGCATGGAAGCGCTGTTGCGCTGGAATCATCCGGAGCGCGGCATGATTCGTCCGGATCAGTTCATCAGCGTCGCCGAAGAAACCGGCCTGATCATTCCGATCGGCAAATGGATCGCCCGTCAGGCCTGCCGCATGAGCAAAGCGCTGACCGCCGCCGGGCTGGGCAATCTGCAAGTGGCGATCAACCTCTCGCCCAAGCAGTTCTCCGATCCTGATCTGGTCGCCTCCATTGCTAACATCCTCAAGGAAGAAGCGCTGCCGGCCAATCTGCTGGAGCTGGAACTGACCGAAGGCCTGCTGCTGGAAGCCACCGAAGACACGCACTTGCAACTTGATCAACTCAAGCGTCTGGGCCTGACCCTGGCCATGGACGACTTTGGCACCGGGTATTCGTCGCTCAGCTACCTGAAAAAATTCCCGATCGACGTCATCAAGATTGATCGTAGCTTCATCCACGAAATCCCCGACAATCAGGACGACATGGAAATCACCTCCGCGGTGATCGCCATGGCCCACAACCTGAAACTCAAAGTCGTAGCCGAAGGGATCGAGACTGCCGAGCAACTGGCATTCCTGCGTCGCCATCGTTGCGATGTGGGTCAAGGCTATCTGTTCGACCGGCCGATCCCCGGCGCCGAACTGATCCAGGCTCTCAAGCGCTATCCGCGCGGTCCGCTCTGCCTGTAACCTCCCGCCCCCCCCTGTGGGAGCGAGCTTGCTCGCGAAAGCGGCGTGCCATCCAACATCTTCCTTAACTGACCCGCCGCCTTCGCGAGCAAGCTCGCTCCCACATTTGAATAGTGCGAAATCGGGCATCATTGGGCACACTGGCGGTCTACTTTTTACATCCCATCCTGACTGAGAGGAACGATCATGGTTCTGCGCTCGGAAATTCTGGTGAACAAAAACGTGCTCCCGACCAAAGAACAAGCTCTGCCCGGCCGCGAAACCGCGATGACCCTGCCTGAAAAGCACTTCGTCTTCGAAGAAACCCCGCTGCTCGGCCCGTTTTTCCAGGACGTCGATTTCGCGATCTTCGGTCTTGGCTGCTTCTGGGGGGCGGAACGTCGCTTCTGGCAGCGCGAAGGCGTGGTCAGCACCGTGGTCGGTTACGCCGGCGGTTTCACGCCGAACCCGACCTACGAAGAAGTCTGCTCGGGCCTGACCGGCCACGCCGAAGTGGTGCTGGTGGTGTATGACAAGGCGCAAGTAAGCTACGAAGAACTGCTGGCGATGTTCTGGGAACTGCACAACCCGACTCAGGGCATGCGTCAGGGTAACGACATCGGCACTCAGTACCGCTCGGTGATCTACGCGACCTCACCAGAGCAACTGGACGCCGCGCTGGAGAGCAAAGCGACCTATCAGGCGGAACTGTCGAAGGCAGGCCTGGGTGAAATCAGCACCGAGATCGAACAGGCACCGACCGTGTACTTCGCCGAAACTTATCACCAGCAGTATCTGGCGAAAAATCCGGAAGGCTACTGCGGGATTGGCGGCACCGGTGTGTGCATGCCACCAAGCCTGGCGGGGAACTAAGCCTTAAAAGCATCGCGGGCAAGCCCGCTCCCACAGGTTCAGCGCCGATTCCAAAATTGCGCATTACCCTGTGGGAGCGGGCTTGCCCGCGATGGCGTCCGATCAAACGCCACTGAAGTTACCGATCAACTTTCGGCAATCAACCAATCCATCTGCCACCCACCCTGAGTCTGGCCCAATTTCTTGGACAGCCACGGCAGCAGCTCACGCAATTCTTCCTCCAGCCCCCACGGCGGATTGGCAATCGCCATCCCTGAGCCGTTCAGGCTGTTCGGCGTATCCAGCGGATGCACCAGCAACTCAACGCGCAACAACTTCGGCGCACCAGTGCCCGCCAGGTCCTGATAGAAACGGCGCAACGCACGCTGATCCTTCACCGGGTACCAGATCGCTGTCACAGTCTGGCGCATCCGGCCAATGGCCTCTTTCATCGACGCCGCACAACGCTGCATTTCATCGAGCTGCTCGAACGGCGGATCAATCAACATCACCGCGCGCTTCTCCTGCACTGGCAACATCGCCCGTGCGACATGCCAGCCCTCGCCCAGATGCACTTTCACCCGACGATCGCCGGCCATGTTGTCTTTGAGCAGCACGCCGTCTTCAGGGTGCTTTTCGTTGAGCATAATCCGATCCTGCGGCCGGGTCAGACGTCGCGCCAGCTCCGGCGAACCCGGGTAGTAGCGCAACTGGCCGTCCGGGTTCATCTCATGCAGCACCTGCATGTAGTCGGCGGTCAGCGCCGGCAGGTCCGGCTGATCCCACAAGCGCGCGATGCCTTCCAGGTACTCGCCGGTACGGTTGGCCTGATCGCCCTGCAAGTCGTACAGGCCAATGCCGGCGTGGCTGTCGAGATAGGCAAACGGCTGCTCCTTGCGCGACATCAGGGCGATGAGGCGGGTCAAGGTCAGGTGTTTGAACACATCGGCGTGATTGCCGGCATGGAAGGCGTGACGATAATTCATGATTGCTCCTGCGAAGGCCGCGAAGTTTACCTTTTACCGGGCGGCAAGTCAGGGGTTCGCAGCCGAGCGGGCAAAAGCCTTTCCCTCACCCTATCCCTCTCCCGGAGGGAGAGGGGACTGACGGTGGTGATCTCTCGAAGTACATCGACCTGAAAGAGCAACATAATCTCAAGCCTGGCCAATCTAAGATCGCCGCAGAAGTCGCAAGTCGGCGAACATCACCCAAACACCTCGGTCAGTCCCCTCTCCCTCTGGGAGAGGGTTAGGGTGAGGGGCTCTGATGAATGAAGTTACACTTGTTCAAAATCACCGACAGGACGTCGAAAATCCATGCGCTATCTCATCACTTCCTCACTGGCCCTGGTCATTTCATCTCAAGCCGTGAGCGACGAAAAACATACTGAACAAGCTCGCCAAACACTCAAGAACTACGGCTTGAGCCACTGCATCCTGAAGCCATTTAACGAAGAATCAGCACTGGAAAAAGACATCGCATTGTCTGCCGGCGCCTACTCATTCATGGGTAAAGGCATGCACACAATCCTGCAAAATGAAGACACGCTGCACACCCTGCACGACCCCTACAGGGAAACCATAAATTACATGTTCGCCGCCTATGAACAGCCCCCCTCGAGCAGCAAGCATTCGGACAAAAAAGTAGTCTTTCATGCGTGCCTGGAGGTCTACAACTCAGAGGCTTTCGACCGTTTTATCAAGACTCAGGATGCGTATATCTCTGATTGAGTCACAGTGCCGCAACCCGAAGGAAACGTCCGAGGCCTTCGCCCGGAAATGTCACTCCGAGTCTGCCAGCAAAAACTCCAACAACGCCGATTGCGACGATTCTTCCGACGTCGCAACCCGAAAAAACTGCCTGACCTTGCAACGCAAAACAGCCTCGGGAAATGCCTCGTACAACGCCGGATGTTCCTCGCTCAGCCACTGCACAGCATTGCTGACCTGAACCTCATCACCACTTGCAGCCAATACCAAATCAGGCACTTTCCACCAAGGGAACACCTGCCCCGAAACCTGAGCCCTGCCGCCGATATCAATAGTCTGACCGTTGATGAGTCCGCGCGCGATCACCGGCAACAACTGCGCCGAATCCACTTCTTCAGACTGCAAAATCGGCAACAAAAACCGTCCATCCCAAAACCGGAAAAACACTGCTTTCCCGTCCGGCATCAACACTTGCGTCAGGCTGCGAAAATGCTCGACCACCCCTTCAAGACTCGCCGAAGACACCGCCAACCAACCCCAGTCGCGAGATTCGGTAGTCGCCACCCAATCCAGAAACTCACTGTCCGCCGCGACAACTCCCACGAAGGGCATAACCGCGTCCCACTCGGCGTAGATCGTGTCCGCCCAAATCGGGCTCGGCGCCACCTGCAACGGCGGCTTGGCATTACTGGCACGGCTGAAGATCGCGAACAAATGCTCCGACGATTTCAGCGGCTCACGCGACAGCCATGCACGAGGCTCAAGAAATTCAAGCTGCACAAACACCCTCCTTGCAACGCTCACACTCTTCACAGAATGGTGCGTCACCTTTGAAACTCATTATTTGCGCTGCGGTGAGAATGGCCGCTGGCGCCGCCGCCAGTTTCTCTGGCAACCCCGGCACACTCGGCGCCGCACTCATCGCAGCCATCGGCGCGCCCCCCACCACAATTGGCACGCTGCTGAATATTCCGCCGGGGCCAATGTTGATCCACTGCCCACCCGCCTGAATCGTCGCGCTCGCACCGCCGTCGATCACCACTTGTTGACCGGCGCTGACGTGGAACTGCGCACTGGCGCTGGTCGCCTGATTGCTCACGCGGATATGCCGATCGCCAACAACCGTCAGATGATCGTCCTGCCTGACTTCGGTCTGACGTTGGCCGTGGGTGATGCGTTGTTCGTCAGCCTTCAACTCATGCTTGGCGATGCCGGTGACGACGATGCTGCGCTGGTTGTCGACCTGCACTTGTTGATCATTCAATACATGCTGAGTCCAGTTGCGCTGGGCGCGCAGGTAGATTTCCTCGGCGCCTTTTTTGTCTTCGATGCGCAGTTCGTTGTAGCCGCCACCACCGGGGCTGCTCTGGCTACGGAAGATGCTGCGGGTCTTGTCCGCCGGCAGGTCCAGCGGTACGGGGGTCGCGGCGTTGGGCAGGCAACCCATCACCAGCGGTTTATCGGCGTCGGCATCGATGAAGCCGACCAGCACTTCCATGCCGACCCTTGGAATCAACACACTGCCGTAACGATCGTGAGCCCAACCGGTGGCGACTCGCAGCCAGCAACTGGCGTGTTCGTTGAGTTCGCCGTCACGATCCCAGGCCAGTTGCACCTTGACCCGACCGAACTCGTCACAGTGGATTTCGCTGTCCTGTGGCCCGGTGACGACGGCCGGTTGATAGCCGAGCATGCGTGGTTTTTCCGGCCCCAAAGCCGAGCGGAAGAACACGTCCCACGGCGTCGCGAGAAAGGTATTACGGTAACCGCGGAATTCATCCCCATCACTGGTCACCGACTCCTCCAGCACTTGCGGCTGCCGGCCATGGTGCTCGATGCCAGTGAGCAGCCAAAGATCATTCCATTCCTGACGCGGGTGCTCCGTGAGTTGCAGGAAATGTCCACAAACCAATGCGGATTCATCGCTGATGCCTTCGGCCTGACGGTAATCGGCGATATGGCGTTCAAGTGCGCGCTGGGCGAGATGCTTGCCAGTTTCACGGTCGTTGAATTGGCCGGGAAAGTTGTAATCCTCCAGCACCGGTCGCTGTTCGCCGTCGATGCGGCTCTGCAGTTGCAAACGCGGCTTCTCGAAGTTGTAGTCACGGCGCGTGACCACGCTGGTTCGGGTTTCCACGCGAACGTTGAAACGTTGGATCGCCGGCGCCCCGCCTGCCATGCCGCTGCCCGGCAGATAAAGGGTCGGCTCGGCCAGCCGCGGGAACACCGTTTGATCATCACCAAACACCAACAAGTGTCCTTCGGGACTGTGCTGAAAATGGAAGTGAATACCGACTTCAGCACACAGACGTTGGATGAACGCCAGGTCGCTCTCGGCGTATTGCACGCAATATTCACGCATCGGGTATTCGCTGCCGAGGCGAAACTCGAAGGCATCGCGCAGGATCGCGTGGTCCTTGAGGATCTGCGCAATAATCTGCGGCGCGCTCTGGTGCTGGAATATCCGCTGATTGATGCGATGCCCGAGGTATGTCAGACGCGGGACAAGGCTTAGGTGATAACGAGTAAGACGTTTTCCGGAATCGCCCTGTCCGACCTGATAGATCTGACCGTGAATACCGGAACCACCCGCAGCAAAATTCAGAAATGCCTGACGGTGCAGCAGGCTTTCAAGGTCCAGATCCGGCCGTTCACTGACCAGCTCAAGTTCGAAACGAAAGGGTTGGCTTATGGCTTCCTTGCCCGTGAACTCAAGGACCTTGAGGTCATGCGGGGCGCCTTCGAGGGTCAACGTGAAACGCGGTTGATTGGCAGGCGCGAACATCCGATGTCTCTCTGCAGAATGAAGGGCGGGCGATTCTGCATGAGGGGCAAGGGGTGTTGGGTAGGTGACGGAAAAATCAGATTCCCCCTACTTGAACGGTCGAAAACCCCTTCAGAAATTGCCGCATCCGACTACAGACATATCCTTCGAGCCCTGCGCTGAACCTTGTGGGAGCTGGCTTGCCAGCGATGGGGCCAGCAAACTCAACAGATGCAGTGACTGACATACCGCCATCGCTGGCAATCCAGCTCCCACAAGGTTCTCCAGTGTTCTTGAGAAATCGCAGGCACAAAAAACGGCCCGCCTCTGCTCAAGAGACGGGCCGCTTTTGGTGAGCCTCAGCTCGGAACAATCACTTGTTCATGTTGTAATCTTTTTCCGCCGCGTCGAAACGCTGAACCATACCGGCGCTCGGCTGGCCCATCTTGCTGACGAAGTAGATTGCCAGGCTGGCGAAGATGAAGCCCGGGATGATTTCGTACAGACC
Source organism: Pseudomonas sp. NPDC098747 (assembly GCF_044760045.1). NCBI lineage: Bacteria > Pseudomonadati > Pseudomonadota > Gammaproteobacteria > Pseudomonadales > Pseudomonadaceae > Pseudomonas > Pseudomonas sp. NPDC098747. The sequence goes on from NZ_JBIWAL010000033.1 coordinate 13,375, forward strand.
CAGCAGTTCGAAATGCTTCCAGACCACAACGGTGATCGCGCCGACCAAGATGCCGGCCAGTGCGCCGTCACGGGTCATTTGTTTCCAGATGACTGAGATCAACACAACCGGGCCGAAGGCCGCGCCGAAACCAGCCCACGCGTAGCTGACCAGACCGAGTACGCGGTTTTCCGGGTTGGAAGCCAGGGCGATAGCGATCAGCGCGACCAGCAGCACCATGACGCGACCGACCCAGACCAACTCAACCTGGGAGGCGGTTTTGCGCAGGAAGGTTTTGTAGAAATCTTCAGTCAGGGCACTCGAGCACACCAGCAACTGGCAGCTCAGGGTGCTCATGACCGCCGCCAGAATGGCCGACAGCAAGACACCGGCAACCCATGGGTTGAACAGGATCTTGGCCAGTTCGATGAACACGCGCTCAGGGTTTTCAGTCACGGGACCTGCAACTTCCGGGTGCGCCGAGAAGTAAGCGATACCGAAGAAACCTACAGCCACGGTGCCGGCCAGGCACAGGATCATCCAGGTCATGGAGATGCGACGCGCCTTGGCAATCGATTTCACCGAATCAGCGGCCATGAAGCGCGCGAGGATATGCGGCTGGCCGAAGTAGCCCAGACCCCAGCCCATCAGCGAAATGATGCCGATAAAGGTTGTGCCTTTAAGCATGTCGAAGTTGCTTGGATCCTGTGCTTCGATCGCCAGGAACGTGGTGTCGACGCCGCCGGTGGCCAGCAGCACGATGACCGGCGTCAGAATCAGCGCGAAAATCATCAGGGTGGCTTGTACGGTATCGGTCCAGCTCACGGCCAGGAAACCGCCGATAAAGGTGTAGGCAATCGTCGCCGCAGCACCGGCCCACAGCGCAGTCTCGTAGGTCATGCCGAAAGTGCTTTCGAACAGACGGGCACCGGCGACGATGCCGGAAGCGCAGTAAATGGTGAAGAACACCAGAATCACAACCGCCGAAATGATCCTCAGCAGGCCGCTTTTATCTTCGAAACGGCTGGCGAAGTAGTCCGGCAGGGTCAGCGCATCACCGTTGTGCTCGGTCTGCACACGCAGACGGCCGGCGACGAACAGCCAGTTGAGGTAGGCCCCGACGACCAGACCGATGGCGATCCAGCTTTCGGACAGACCAGACATGTAGATGGCGCCCGGCAGGCCCATCAACAACCAGCCACTCATGTCGGAAGCACCAGCAGACAGTGCGGTCACGACGCTGCCCAGGCTTCGGCCACCCAGAATATAGTCAGAAAGGTTGTTGGTGGAGCGATAGGCCATGAGACCGATCAGCACCATTGCTGCGATGTAGATCACAAATGTGATCAAGGTTGGATTACTTACGCTCATTGAGTTACGCCCTGGCTTTGTTTTTATGTAGCGGCGGTGGTGAACCGCTCGCAAACGACGACGTTTGGCAGACGATCCGGGATCCCGCGCATTTAGGACTGATGTTTCCCCAGGAAAGCCATCAGCCGGGTACATCGGGAATTCCGGTTGCACCTTGGGCGCGAATGCTATGCAACAAATCAAATAAGGTGCAACCAGTTTCGCGAGAATAAGTTGCACCCAGTCGGATTTATCGACGACCACCCCGTTTTTGCTCCCTTTTGTAGCAGTAATGGCCCTTGGCTAGAAGCAAAAGCACCAAGCAGGAGCAGCACTTTGGTTCCAGAAAATAATTCCTGACGAGCTGCCTATTATTCCGACAAAAAAAGGGTTGCACCCGGTTGCACCTCTTTCAGCGCACGGCTAATCTTGCGGCCAGCTGATGCCACGCAACTGTGGCAACCATGAGGATAAAAATATGGCTACCACCACCCTTGGGGTCAAACTCGATGACCCGACCCGCGAGCGCCTGAAGGCTGCCGCAACCTCGATTGATCGCACGCCGCACTGGCTGATCAAGCAGGCAATTTTCAATTACCTGGAAAAACTCGAGGGTGGTGCAACCCTGACCGAGCTGAACGGTTTGACCGCCAAGGACACCGATGACTCGGGCGAAGTCCACAACGATCACGCCCATCAGTGCTTCCTTGAATTCGCTGAAAGCATTCTGCCGCAGTCTGTACTGCGCGCTTCGATCACCGCTGCCTACCGTCGCCCAGAGCCGGAAGTGGTGCCGATGCTGATCGAGCAGGCTCGCCTCCCGGCTGCCATGGCCGAAGCCACCAACAAACTCGCCGCATCCATCGCAGAAAAACTGCGTAACCAGAAAAGTGCCGGTGGTCGTGCAGGCATTGTTCAGGGTCTGCTGCAGGAATTTTCCCTGTCGTCTCAGGAAGGCGTGGCGCTGATGTGCCTGGCCGAAGCGCTGCTGCGTATCCCGGACAAGGGCACTCGTGATGCCCTGATCCGCGACAAAATCAGTACCGGCAACTGGCACCCGCACTTGGGCAACAGCCCGTCGCTGTTCGTCAACGCCGCCACTTGGGGTCTGCTGCTGACCGGCAAACTGGTATCCACGCACAATGAAACCGGCCTGACTTCGTCGCTGAGCCGCATCATCGGCAAGAGCGGCGAGCCGATGATCCGCAAGGGCGTCGACATGGCCATGCGCCTGATGGGCGAGCAGTTCGTCACCGGCGAGACCATCGCTGAAGCCCTGGCCAACGCGAGCAAGTTCGAAGCCAAGGGCTTCCGCTATTCGTACGACATGCTCGGTGAAGCAGCGCTGACCGAACACGACGCGCAAAAATACCTGGCGTCGTACGAACAAGCGATCCACTCGATCGGCAAAGCCTCCCACGGTCGTGGGATTTATGAAGGCCCGGGCATCTCGATCAAGCTGTCGGCACTGCACCCGCGTTACAGCCGTGCGCAGTACGAGCGCGTGATGGACGAGCTGTATCCGCGCCTGCTGTCGCTGACCCTGCTGGCCAAGCAATACGACATCGGCCTGAACATCGACGCCGAAGAAGCTGACCGTCTCGAACTGTCGCTGGATCTGCTCGAGCGCCTGTGCTTCGAACCGCAACTGACTGGCTGGAACGGCATCGGTTTCGTCATCCAGGCTTACCAGAAGCGCTGCCCGTACGTGATCGACTACGTGATTGACCTGGCTCGTCGCAGCCGTCATCGCCTGATGATCCGCTTGGTAAAAGGCGCGTACTGGGACAGCGAAATCAAGCGCGCCCAGGTCGAAGGCCTGGAAGGCTATCCGGTCTACACCCGCAAGGTGTACACCGACGTTTCCTACATCGCTTGCGCACGCAAATTGCTGTCGGTGCCGGAAGTCATCTACCCGCAGTTCGCCACGCACAACGCCCACACCCTGTCGGCCATTTACCACATTGCCGGTCAGAACTATTACCCGGGCCAGTACGAATTCCAGTGCCTGCACGGCATGGGCGAACCGCTCTACGAGCAGGTTGTAGGCAAAGTATCCGAAGGCAAGCTGAACCGTCCGTGCCGCGTGTACGCTCCGGTCGGCACTCACGAAACGCTGCTGGCTTATCTGGTGCGTCGCCTGCTGGAAAACGGTGCCAACACCTCGTTCGTCAACCAGATCGCCGATCAGTCGATCACGATTCAGGCGTTGGTGGCCGATCCAGTGGCCAGCATCGAGCAGATGGCGACCGTGGAAGGTGGCTTCGGCCTGCCGCACCCGCGTATCCCGCTGCCGCGTGACCTTTATGGTTCCGAGCGCGCCAACTCCAGCGGCATCGACATGGCCAACGAACACCGTTTGGCGTCGTTGTCCTGCGCTTTGCTGGCTACCGCGCACACGGACTGGAAAGCCGCGCCGATGCTCGGTTGCGCTTCCAGCACCGAAACCCCAGCACCCGTGCTTAACCCGGCGGATCACCGCGATGTGGTGGGTTACGTGCAGGAAGCTACGGTTGAAGACGTCGACAACGCTATTCAATGCGCCCTGAACGCTGCGCCGATCTGGCAGGCCACCCCGCCCGCCGAACGTGCCGCGATTCTGGAACGTGCTGCTGATTTGATGGAAGGCGAGATCCAGCCGCTGATGGGCCTGCTGGCTCGCGAAGCCGGCAAGACGTTCGCCAACGCCATCGCCGAAGTCCGCGAAGCCGTCGACTTCCTGCGTTATTACGCAGTGCAGGCACGCAACGATTTCAGCAACGACGCCCACCGCCCACTGGGTCCAGTGGTGTGCATCAGCCCGTGGAACTTCCCGCTGGCAATCTTCAGCGGTCAAGTCGCTGCCGCACTGGCTGCCGGTAACCCGGTACTGGCCAAACCGGCCGAACAGACGCCGCTGGTTGCTGCTCAAGCCGTACGCTTGCTGCTCGAAGCCGGGATTCCGGAAGGCGTGCTGCAACTGCTGCCGGGTCGCGGTGAAACCGTCGGCGCTGGCCTGGTCGGTGATGATCGCGTCAAAGGCGCGATGTTCACGGGTTCGACCGAAGTCGCACGTCTGCTGCAACGCAACATCGCTGGTCGCCTCGACAGCCAGGGCCGTCCGATTCCGCTGATCGCCGAAACCGGTGGCCAAAACGCAATGATCGTCGACTCGTCGGCTCTGACCGAACAAGTCGTGATCGACGTAGTGTCCTCGGCGTTCGACAGCGCCGGTCAGCGTTGTTCGGCCCTGCGTGTATTGTGCTTGCAGGAAGATTCCGCTGATCGCGTCATCGAAATGCTTAAAGGTGCCATGGCGGAGTCCCGTCTCGGTAACCCTGAGCGTCTGTCCGTGGACATTGGCCCGGTGATCGACGCCGAAGCCAAGGCCGGTATCGACAAGCACATCCAGGGCATGCGCGATAAAGGTCGCAACGTGTACCAGGTGGCCATCGCCGACACCGAAGAAGTCAAACGCGGCACCTTCGTCATGCCGACCCTGATCGAACTGGAAAGCTTCGACGAGCTGCAACGCGAGATCTTCGGCCCGGTGCTGCACGTGGTTCGCTACAAGCGCAAAGAGATCGACCAGTTGATCGGCCAGATCAACGCTTCCGGTTATGGCCTGACGCTGGGCGTGCACACCCGTATCGACGAGACCATCGCCAAGGTGATCGACAACGTCAACGCCGGTAACGTCTACGTCAACCGCAACATCGTCGGTGCCGTGGTCGGCGTGCAGCCGTTCGGCGGCGAAGGCCTGTCGGGTACTGGCCCGAAAGCCGGTGGCCCGCTGTACCTGTATCGCTTGCTGTCGACGCGTCCTACCGATGCTATCGAACAATCCTTCGCTCGCGGTGATGCTGCCGTAGCCCCGGACGTTCGCCTGCGTGACGCCATGAGCAAGCCGTTGACTGCCCTGAAAACCTGGGCCGACAGCAACAAATTCGCTGACCTGAGCACCCTGTGCGTGCAGTACGCCGCGCAATCGCAAAGCGGTATTACCCGCGTGCTGGCCGGCCCGACCGGTGAGAAGAACAGCTACGCGATCCTGCCGCGCGAACACGTGTTGTGCCTGGCCGACGTTGAAGGCGATCTGCTGACGCAACTGGCGGCAGTGCTGGCGGTAGGTGGTTCGGCGGTATGGCCGGAGTCCGACATCAGCAAGGCATTGTTCGCACGTCTGCCGAAGGACATTCAGGCGCGAATCAAACTGATCGCTGACTGGAACAAGGACGACGTAGTGTTCGATGCCGTTCTGCACCACGGCCATTCCGACCAGTTGCGCGGCGTTTGCCAGCAGATTGCCAAGCGTGCAGGTGCGATCGTTGGGGTTCAGGGCTTGTCCCAGGGCGAGACCAACATTGCCCTGGAGCGTCTGGTGATTGAGCGGGCGTTGAGCGTTAACACCGCTGCAGCGGGTGGTAATGCGAGTTTGATGACCATCGGTTAAACCCGATAAACCGGGCACCTGCAACGGTGTCCGGCATAGCAACAATCCCTGTGGGAGCGAGCTTGCTCGCGAAAGCGGTTTGCCAGTCAACGTGAATGTTGAATGTGTCGGCCTCTTCGCGAGCAAGCTCGCTCCCACAGTGTTTTGTGGTGATTGTTAAGCCGTCGCTCGGCGCCAATATCACTGCTATCAATCATCCTATCCAGCTTCCATTCTCCCGCCTTAAACTCGGCCCAACCCCAATTTCAGGTAGGCCGCCATGTCCGAGACGCTGCTCAGTTCCCGCAATCTGGCTTTCGAGCTGTATGAAGTCCTTGATGCCGAGGGCCTGACCCGGCGTGAGCGCTTCGCCGAGCACAACCGCGAGACTTTCGACGCCGCCATTGGCACCGCCCGCAGCATCGCCGAGAAATACTTCGCGCCGCACAACCGCAAGGGCGACGAGAACGAGCCGCGCTACGAGGACGGGCAGGCGATTCTGATTCCCGAAGTGAAACCGGCGGTGGATGCTTTCCTCGAAGCCGGATTCCTCAACGCCGCGCGCAGTTTCGAAGCCGGCGGCATGCAACTTCCTACGCTGCTGTCGCAAGCCTGCTTCGCACATTTCCAGTCAGCCAATGCGGCTTCGACTTCGTACCCGTTCCTGACCATGGGCGCGGCCAACCTGATCGAAAGCTTCGGCACTGACGAGCAGAAACAGCGCTTCCTGCAACCGATGATCGACGGCCGCTTCTTCGGCACCATGGCCTTGACCGAGCCGCACGCCGGTTCTTCGCTGTCGGATATTCGTACTCGTGCAGAGCCGGCGTCTGACGGCACCTATCGCCTCAAGGGCAACAAAATCTTTATTTCCGGCGGCGATCATCCGCTCTCGGAAAACATCGTGCACATGGTGCTGGCCAAGCTGCCGGACGCGCCGCCGGGAGTGAAAGGCATTTCGCTGTTCATCGTGCCGAAATTTCTGGTCAACGATGACGGCAGCCTCGGCCAGCGTAACGACGTGCTGCTGGCCGGGTTGTTCCACAAGATGGGCTGGCGCGGCACGACGTCTACCGCGCTGAACTTCGGCGATAACGGTGAATGTGTCGGTTATCTGGTGGGCGAAGCGCATCGCGGCTTGAGCTACATGTTCCAGATGATGAACGAGGCGCGGATCGGCGTCGGCATGGGCGCGGTGATGCTCGGTTACGCCGGTTACCTGTACTCACTGGAATACGCTCGCGAACGTCCGCAGGGTCGGGTGCCGGACAGCAAGGATCCGACCACCGCACCCGTGGCGATCATTCAGCACGCCGACGTCAGACGCATGCTGCTGACGCAAAAGTCCTACGTCGAAGGGGCGTTTGACCTCGGGCTGTACGCGGCCCGATTGTTCGATGACACCACCACGCTGGAAACCGAAGCCGAGCGCAAACACGCCCATGAGCTGCTGGATTTGCTGACACCGATCGTCAAATCCTGGCCGTCGGAGTTCTGCCTCAAGGCCAACGAACTGGCGATCCAGATTCTCGGCGGCCACGGTTACACCCGTGAATACCCGGTTGAGCAGTATTACCGCGACAACCGTTTGAACCCGATCCACGAAGGCACACACGGCATTCAGTCGCTGGATTTGCTCGGGCGCAAACTGGCGCAGAACGGTGGAGCAGGCTTGAAGCAACTGGTGCGCCTGATCGCCGACACCGCCGAACGCGCTGTTGCCTACGAATCGTTGACCGCACTGCGTGAGCCGCTGGAAAAACTGGTGGCGCGCCTGCAAGTGGTGACCATCGGTTTGCTGACCGATCTGGCGCAGGGCAAAGTCAATAGCAGCCTGGCGAATTCGGCGCTGTATCTGAAGGTGTTCGGGCACACGGTGATTGGCTGGCGCTGGCTGGAGCAGGCCATTTGTGCCGAGGAAGGGTTGACCAAGGGCAATGCGGCGGATGCCGATTTCTATAAGGGCAAGTTGCAGGCGGCGCGGTATTTCCTGACGTGGGAAGTGCCGGGTTGTCACCATGAGTTGGCGTTGCTGGAGGCGCGGGATGATACGTGTCTGAGCATGCGGGATGAGTGGTTTTAAAGGCTCACCCTCACCCCAGCCCTCTCCCGGAGGGAGAGGGGGTCGACCGAGTTGTCTTTCGCCATACATCGACCTGAAAAACCGAGTCGATTATGGATTCGACTCCGCACTTTCAGGTCATGTCGATTTTGGATTCGATGAAGCACTTTCAGGTCGGCGTACCTCGCAAGCATCCCTCGGTCAGTCCCCTCTCCCCCCGGGAGAGGGTTAGGGTGAGGGGCTTTTCAGGTTCAACACTCAGCTCAACTTGAACCCACCCATCTGCCGCGCCAGATCATCCGCAAGACGCTGCAACATCTGACAATCCTCACGACACGCCCGAACCTCCCCCGCTGTCGCCCGGGCCAGATCGGAAATCCCCTGCACGTTGCGATTGATCTCTTCGGTCACCGCCGACTGTTCTTCGGTCGCGGTCGCCACCTGATGGTTCATGTCGCTGATGCGCTCGACCTGCCCGGTGATCGCCGTCAGCGATGCCCCGGTACGCTGGCTCGACTCGACCCCAGTACCCGTCGCAGCTTGCCCGGTGCGCATCGATGACACAGCATTTTCCGCGCCCTGTTTGAGGCTGCCAATCATCAGTTGAATCTCGTCTGTCGACGCCTGTGTACGCCGCGCCAACGTACGAACTTCGTCTGCCACCACCGCAAAGCCACGGCCCATGTCCCCAGCACGCGCCGCTTCGATGGCGGCGTTGAGCGCCAACAGGTTGGTTTGTTCGGAAACCCCGCGAATCACCGCCAGTACCGAGTCGATCGACGCCACTTGCTGCGCCAATTCACCCACCGCACCGGCAGCCAAACCGATTTCATCGGACATGCTTTCTATATGGCGAATCGAGCCACCCACCACCTCGCGCGCCTGCATCGCTTCATCCCGCGCGTTTTGCGAAGCGAGCGCAGCGTTGCCGGCGTTCTGCGCGATTTCCTGCACGGTCAGGCCCATTTCGTGGACAGCCGTCGCGACCATGTCGGTCATTTCCTGCTGGCGGCCGGAACGCTCGGCGGTGTTCTCCACCACTTTCGCCACTTGCCCTACCGCCGTTCGCAGGCGCTCGCTGGTGGTCAGCACTTCGCCAATCATTTCGCGCTGACTGTCGAGGAAACGGTTGAAGCCCCGAGCCAGGTCACCCAGCTCATCGGCGCGACCAGAATCTAACCGATGGGTCAAATCTCCCCCACCGCTACCGATTGCTACCAGCGCGGCTGTTACCTGACGAATTGGCCGCACCAGCCCTTGAGCCAGCCACACCACCAACGCCAGACACACCAGCGCCACTGCCAGACCGATTCCGCCGCTCATCCACATCGCTCGACGGGCTTCAGCGTAGATCTGCGATTGCGGCACTTCGGCCACCAAGGTCCAGCCGAGATCGCGCAGAGGCAGGCTGAAAGCGAGGAAATCCTCGCCGTCGCGTTGAAAGGTACTGTTGCTGGCAACTTTCTGGCCTAACACCGCCTGCGCCGCGCCGGCGCCGATTTGCTCGCTCAAGGTGCGCTTACCGCTGAACTGCGCCTCAGGATGGACCTGAATCAAACCGTCAGAACGCACGAGATAGACCTTGCCGCGCTCACCGAAGCTGAAGTTGTGGATCAGCTCCGACAGCTCTTTCATGCTTAGCCCAAGCCCCGCCACACCGACGACTTTGCCGGCCTGCTCGACCTTCAAATCGATAAACAACGCCAACTCTCCCGTCGCCACGTCGTTGTCGATATTGAGGGTGCGCGGCTGATCGCTGTCGAGGAAGGAATAGAACCAGGCATCGGCCGGCTTGGCACGACTGAGGGTGCGATCCAAACCTTTTTCGCTGATGTAGTGATGGGATTCGGCGCCGATGATCAAAGCGGTGAAAGCCTTGTGTTCGGCGCGGATGCCTTCCAGATACTGCGCGAAGGCCGCCGTTTTGCTGCTGTCTTCACCGGCGGCCAACCAGTCGCGCACCATCGAATTGCTGGCGATGTCTTTCGCGGCGGTCAGCGGCTGAATGAGGATGCGTTCGATATCGTTGCGCGTCGCTTCAATGCTCGACGGCAGTGCTTGTTCGACCAGATAGCTCTGGGCGAGGCGGTTGACCACCAGGGTATATATGCCAACCACGATCAGGATACTGACCAGCAGGGCGGTGCCCATGCTGAGAATCAGTTGCCATTGAATACTGCGTCGCCATAAGTGCATGGAGCACCCCCAAAGAATAAGTGGCCGAAACAATGCAACAGCCATGCCGATTGTATACAACTTAATCGACAATCTATTCTTTGGTTGTGCGCAACTCCATCAACCCTGATTGATGGTCTTGGCGATGGTGTCGACCGTGGCGCTGACTTGCTCTTGGTAACGGTCGAGTTCTTCCTGATGCTGCTTCTTCATTTCGATCTGTTGCGAGCACAGATTCATCGCTGCCAGTACCAGCAGGCGGTCGCCGATCAGCGTCGGGTATTTCCTTTTGGTGTCGGCCAATGCAGCCTTGAGCATCATTGCTGCGTCCAGCAGGGTCTGTTCTTCCCCGGCCGGTGCCTTGATCGAATAGTCCTCCCCGAGAATGGAGACGACTTTTACCCCTGCTGTTTGGTGATTCATGCGCTGACAGGACCTGCATTGACGCGATCAACCAGGGCTTGAATGCGCGCGGCAGTGGCGCCGTGTTTTTCTTCCTGTTCCATCAGGTTCAGTTGCAGGCTTTCGTTTTCATCCTTGACCTGGGCCAGTTCCGTGGACAAGGTCTGGTTGGTTTGCGAAAGGCTCTGGTTCTGTTGCACCAGGTCGCTGACGAGCTGTTCCAATTGGCTGAGGGATGCTTCCAACATTTTGATCTTCCAAGCGTTTTTCAAAGGGCGCGTACGATAAAGAAAAGTCGCCGTAGACGCTAGGTTTAAACCGGCGCAAAGCCTTGATTTTCCTGACGGTCGACCGTTCTCGCGAGTTTAGAAGACTGTGTTCTGCCGATCTGGTTCCTGCACTTCGTCGCCGGGCGCCCGGTGCGACAAATACGCACATGAACTAAAGAGTTCATGTGCTCGACCGATAAGTCATGCAATAGCAGTCTCAGCCCGCATGGAAGCGGCCCTCCCTTGGTATCCGCCCCATGTCCCTTCGCAATATGAATATCGCCCCCCGGGCGTTCACTGGTTTCGCCCTGATCGGCGGCCTGATGTTGATTCTCGGTGTGTTCGCCCTGAATCAGATGAGCAAAATCCGCGGCGCCGCCGAGATCATCTCCTCCAGCAGCGTGCCAAGCATCAAAAGTCTCGACGAGTTCACTCAACTGACCCTGCGCCTGCGCGTGCTGTCCTACCGCTTGCTGGTCAACCGCGAACCGGACGTGCAACAGAAAACCGTCGAGCTGCTGGACATGCGAAATCAGCAGATCCGTAAAGCCCAAACCGATTACGAGCCGCTGATCGGCAGTCCCTCCGAGCGTTCGGCCTACGATCAATACGTGCAGTTGCTGAGCCAGTACCGCCAGATCGAAGAGCGGATGAAGACCCTGTCGCGCAACAATCAGGTGGATGAGCTGCGCAACCTGCTCAACACCGAGCTGCTGAACAACTCCGAAGCAATAAACGGCGTGCTCAATCGCCTGATGCAGATCAACGGCGAGCAAATCAGCGAGACCAATCAGCAAGCGGCCGATCAGTACTCTTCGGCGTTTAATCTGGTGGTGACCCTGCTGGTCATCGCAACCGGCCTGACCTTCCTGTTCGCCTGGTTACTGACCAACAGCATCACCAAGCCCATCTCCAAGGCACTGGAAGCAGCGGAAACCATCGCCGAGGGCAACCTGACTCAGCCGATCCACGTTGACGGCAGCGACGAAGCCGGACGCCTGCTGGCGGCGATGGCCAAGATGCAATCGAAGCTGCGTGACACCTTGCAGCGGATTTCCGGTTCGGCCACGCAACTCGCCTCGGCCGCCGAAGAACTGAACAGCGTCACCGACGAAAGCGCTCGCGGCCTGACTCAGCAGAACAATGAAATCGAACAGGCGGCTACGGCGGTCAACGAGATGACCAGCGCAGTCGAAGAAGTCGCACGCAACGCTGTGAGCACCTCGGAAGCCTCGAAGAACGCCACCACATCTGCCGGCGACGGTCGTGATCTGGTGCAGGAAACTGTCAGCGCCATCGAACGCATGAGCGCCGACGTGCAGAGCACCGCGAGCCTGATCGGTGATCTGGCCAATGAATCCCGTGACATCGGCAAGGTGCTGGACGTGATTCGTGGCTTGGCCGATCAGACCAACCTGCTGGCGCTGAACGCCGCAATTGAAGCGGCGCGTGCCGGTGAGGCCGGTCGTGGTTTTGCGGTAGTGGCGGACGAAGTGCGTGCCTTGGCGCATCGCACGCAGCAGTCGACCAGCGAAATCGAGCGCATGATCGGCAGCATTCAGAGCGGCACCGAACACGCCGTGGATTCGATGCGTAACAGCACCGAGCGCGCTGAATCGACGCTGAACATCGCCCGTGGTGCCGGTATATCGCTGGACACCATTAACACTGCCATCGTCGAGATCAACGAGCGCAACCTGGTGATCGCCAGCGCCGCTGAAGAGCAGGCGCAGGTGGCGCGGGAAGTCGATCGTAACTTGGTGAATATCCGCGATCTGTCGGTGCAATCGGCGACCGGGGCGAATCAGACCAGTGCGGCGAGTAACGAGCTGTCGCGGTTGGCGCTGGATCTGAACAATATGGTTGGGCGGTTCAGCCTTTGATTCAGTAAATCAAGATCAAAAGCACCCTCACCCCAGCCCTCTCCCAGAGGGAGAGGGGGAAAGGGAGCCGATCTTCGTGCAATCCAAAACCTGAGTTCGATTCGAAACCTCAGGTCGATGTAACCCGCACAAACACCTCGGCCAGTCCCCTCTCCCTCCGGGAGAGGGTTAGGGTGAGGGTGAGGGCAGCAATCGCAAGCCAAACCGAAACCTCGAACACCCCAGCGTAAAACCTTTTTGACAGCATCACATTTCAACAGGTTAGAATCGCTGGCACGCAGACTGCATGGTCAGTTTGTGCCCGTTTTTACGCTTCTGGAGTACTGCCTTTGAATGCAACCACCATCAACAGCCTGTTCTTGATCGGCGCGTTGCTGGTAGGCGCAAGCATTCTCGTCAGTTCACTCTCTTCCCGGCTCGGCATTCCGATTCTGGTCATCATTCTTGCGGTCGGCATGGCGGCCGGGGTCGATGGCGCCGGGATCATTTTCGATAACTACCCGACGGCCTATCTGGTCGGCAACCTCGCACTCGCGGTGATTTTGCTCGACGGCGGCTTGCGCACGCGGGTATCCAGTTTTCGCGTGGCGTTGTGGCCGGCGCTGTCGCTGGCGACGGTCGGGGTGTTGATCACCACCGGGCTGACCGGCATGGCCGCCGCCTGGCTGTTTGACCTGAACATGATTCAAGGCCTGCTGATCGGCGCCATTGTCGGCTCCACCGACGCCGCAGCAGTGTTCTCGCTGCTCGGCGGCAAGGGCCTGAACGAGCGGGTGAGCGCCAGCCTGGAAATCGAATCCGGCAGCAACGACCCAATGGCGGTGTTCCTCACCGTGACCCTGATCGATATGCTCGCCAGCGGCCAGACTGGTTTGCACTGGAGCCTGCTGACCCACCTGATTCGCGAGTTCGGCATCGGTGGCGTGGTCGGGCTGGGCGGTGGCTGGTTGATGTTGCAAATGGTCAACCGGATCAACCTCGCCGCCGGCCTGTATCCGATTCTGGTGATTGCCGGCGGTCTGGTGGTGTTCGCCCTGACCAACGCCTTGCACGGCAGCGGCTTCCTCGCGGTGTACCTGTGTGGTCTGGTAATCGGCAACCGCCCGGTGCGCAGCCGTCACGGCATCCTGCACATGCTCGATGGCATGGCGTGGCTGGCGCAGATCGGCATGTTCCTCGTGTTGGGGTTGCTGGTCACGCCGCACGATTTGCTGCCGATCGCCCTGCCCGCCCTCGGCCTGGCGCTGTGGATGATTCTATTCGCGCGGCCGTTGTCGGTGATCGTCGGGCTGCTGCCATTCAAGGCGTTCCATGGCCGCGAGAAAGCCTTTATTTCCTGGGTTGGCCTACGCGGCGCGGTACCGATCATTCTTGCGGTGTTCCCGCTGATGGCCGGACTGCCGAATGCGCAGCTGTACTTCAACCTGGCGTTTTTCATCGTGCTGGTGTCGCTGCTGGTGCAGGGCACAAGCCTGCCGTGGGTGGCCAAACTGCTGAAGGTCACCGTACCGCCGGAGCCGGCGCCGATTTCCCGATCCGCATTGGAAGTGCACATCACCAGCGAGTGGGAGCTATTCGTTTATAAGCTCGGCGCGGAGAAATGGTGCATCGGTTCGCCCCTGCGCGAGCTGAAAATGCCCGAAGGCACGCGCATCGCGGCCCTGTTTCGTGGCCAGCAACTGCTCCATCCGTCGGGTAGTACGGTGCTGGAAGTCGATGATTTGCTGTGTGTTATCGGCCATGAACACAACTTGCCGGCCCTCGGAAAACTGTTTAGCCAAGCGCCACAACGCGGCCTCGACCTGCGTTTCTTCGGCGATTTCGTGCTCGAAGGAGACGCCCAGCTTAAAGCGGTTGCAGCGCTTTATGGCTTGCCGGCCGAAGGCATTGATCCGGACATGACTCTGGGCACCTTCATTGCCCACAAGGTCGGGGGCGCACCGATCGTGGGTGACCAGGTGGAATGGAACAACACCCATTGGACGGTTGCGGCCATGGACGGGAACAAGATCGGCAAAGTGGGCGTCAGATTCCCCGAAGGAAGTCGCCCGGGACCCGGACTCTTCCTCTAAACTGCGTCCACTATCACTTGCTTGACCGGTCTCTATGCCTAACCTGCGCTCCTTTTTCGTCGCGGCCCTACTGGGCCTGAGTCTTACTGTCGGCCCGCTTCACGCTGCCGAACCACCGTCCAGCCAATCCGTGCAGGCCAGCCTCGACAAGCTCGCCGACAGTAAACTGCCGGACGCCGATAAAAAGACCCTGCAAGCAGTCCTGCAGAGCACGCTCAATCAGCTGAACAATCAGCGGGATTACGAACAGAAGCTGATCGATCTCAAGCAGCAACTGGCCTCCGCCCCCAAGTTGACCATTGAGACCACGCGCGAACTGACGCGCCTCAAAGCGACTGCGATGGTGCCGGTAGCGCAGCGTTTTCCCAAGGAGTCGATCCAGCAGCTGGAGCAGATCCTTACGGATCGCTCGACCCAGCAGAGTGATCTGCAAAAGGCCCTGGCCGAAGCCAATAGTTTGATTATCACTGCGCAGACACGCCCCGAGCGTGCTCAGGCAGAGATCTCCGCCAGCCAGACGCGCATTCAGCAGATCAATAACATCCTCAAGTCCGGCAAGGACGCGGGCAAGACCGTCAGCGCCGAGCAGCGTGACCAATTGAACGCCGAGCTGGCGGCGCTGAACGCGTTGATTCCGCTGCGCCGTCAGGAACTCGCCGGCAATAACCAGTTGCAGGATCTGGGCAACGCTCAACATGACCTGCTCTCGGAGAAGTCCGAGCGCCTCGACCGCGAGATCCAGGAACTGCAGACCCTGATCAACCAGAAGCGTCTGGCGCAGTCTCAGGAAACCGTCACCCAGCAATCGATCGAGGCACAGAAGGCCGGCAGCAGCAGCCTGCTCGCCACTGAAAGCTCAGCCAACCTCAAACTCTCGGACTATCTGCTCAAAAGCACCGACCGCCTCAACGAAGTCACTCAGCAAAACCTGCAAACCAAACAGCAACTCGACAGCCTGACCCAAAGCGACTCGGCCCTCGATGAGCAGATCAACGTGCTCAAGGGCAGCCTGCTGCTGTCGAAGATTCTCTATAAACAGAAACAGGCCTTGCCAAGGCTGAAGCTGGACCGCGATCTTGCGGATCAGATCGCCGACATACGCCTGTATCAGTTTGACGTCAGCCAGCAACGTGAACTGCTGAGCAATCCGGCATCCTACGTCGACAACCTGCTGTCCACTCAGCCGCCGGATCAAGTCACTCCGCAACTGCGCAAAAGCCTGATGGAACTGGCCAATACCCGTGCCGACCTGCTGGAGCGTCTGAACCGCGAACTGAGCGCGGTGCTCAACGAATCGATCACCCTGCAACTCAACCAGAAACAACTGTTGAGTACCGCGCAGAGCCTGCGCGCGACCCTCGACGAGCAGATGTTCTGGATTCCCAGCAACAAGCCGCTGGATCTGGAATGGATGCGCGGCGTGCCCGAGCGCCTGAAGCGTCAGATCGATACCTTGCCGTGGGCTTCCAGCCTGAGCGAACTGACCGATGGCCTGACTCAACGCCCACTGCTGTTCCTGCCGCTGGCGTTGCTGATCGGCGCGCTGCTGTGGCGGCGCAAGAGTCTGTATGGGCGACTGAACAAGGTTCACCAGGACATTGGCCACTTCAAACGCGACAGCCAATGGCACACACCGCAGGCGATCCTGATCAACATTCTGCTGGCCATGCCGGTGGCGTTGGGTCTGGGTCTTTGCGGTCTGGCCTTGCAGATTGACGCACGTGGACAGAACGCCAACATGGGCGCGGCGCTGCTGCAAATGGGCCAGGCATGGCTGGTGTTCTACACCGCGTACCGGATTCTGGCGCCGGGCGGCGTTGCTGAATTGCACTTCCGCTGGGAGAAGCCGCAGGTCGAATTCCTGCAGGGTTGGGTGCGTCGACTCGGACTGGTGGTCATAGCACTGGTGGCCGTGGTCGCAGTTGCCGAGCTACAACCGGCGGCGCTGGCCGACGACGTCCTCGGCATGCCAGTGGTGCTGACCTGCTACGCGTTGATGGCATTACTGCTGAGCCGCCTGCTGATCAGCAGCCCGGCCCACGAAAACGCCTCGCTGTTCCGCAAGGCCTTGGGCGTGATGTTTACGCTCTTGCCAATCGCGTTGTTCGTCGCCGTTTGCTTTGGTTACTACTACACCGCGCTGAAACTCAGTGATCGCTTGATCAATACGCTCTACCTGCTGATGTTCTGGCTGGTGATCGAAGCCACCTTCGTGCGCGGCCTCAGCGTTGCCGCACGGCGTCTGGCCTACCAGCGCGCCTTGGCCAAACGTCAGGCCGCGAAAGAAGCCGGCGACGGCGAAGCGGTGATCGAAGAGCCAACCCTGGACATCGAAAAGGTCAACGAACAGTCCCTGCGCCTGATCCGTCTGGCATTGCTCAGCGGCTTTATCGCGGCGCTGTACTGGGTCTGGTCGGACCTGATCTCGGTGTTCTCGTACCTCGACAACATCACCCTTTACGAATACACCAGTGGCACCGGCGCCAACATGAGCATGGTGCCGATCAGCATTGGCGACATGCTTGGCGCGCTGATCATTATCGGCATCACCTTTGCCCTGGCGCGCAACTTGCCCGGCCTGCTCGAAGTGTTTGTGCTGTCAAAGCTCAATCTGGCGCAGGGCAGTGCTTACGCGACCACGACGCTGCTGTCGTACGTGATCGCCGGCATCGGCTTCGTCTCGACCCTGTCGACCCTCGGCGTGAGTTGGGACAAGTTGCAATGGCTGGTGGCGGCGCTGTCCGTTGGCCTCGGTTTCGGTATGCAGGAGATCTTCGCGAACTTCATCTCCGGCATCATGATCCTGTTCGAACGCCCGGTGCGGATCGGTGACACCATCACCATCGGCAACCTGTCGGGCACAGTGAGCAAGATCCGCATCCGCGCCACGACCATCACTGACTTCGACCGCAAGGACATCATTGTCCCGAACAAGACCTTCATCACCGGGCAACTGATCAACTGGTCGCTGACCGACACCGTCACCCGGGTCACGCTTAAACTGGGCGTCGATTACGGTTCCGATCTGGATCTGGTCAAGGAGTTGCTGCTCAAGGCCGCCCGGGAAAACCCGCGCGTGCTCAAGGAACCGGAGCCGCTCGTGTACTTCCTCAACTTCGGCGAAAGCACCCTCGATCACGAATTGCGCATGCATGTACGCGATCTGGGTGACCGCAACCCGGTGCTCGATGAGGTCAACCGCTTCATCAATCGCGAGTTCAAGAAGCAGCACATCAACATCTCGTTCCGCCAGATGGAGGTTTACCTGAAGAACCTGCATGGCCAGGAATACAAGTTGGTGCCGATCGAGCCGGAAACGAAAACCATCGTGCCGGTTGGCGCCGAGCAAAAACCGCTACAAGCGCCGCTGCAAGAGCCACCGCCGGCCAAACTCGACTAACCCGGTTAATCCCAGCAGAATGCTCGGACATTCTGCTGGAGCCGGCCCTTGAAAGCCCTCGACGAACTGACCTTCGACAATCGCTTCGCCCGCCTCGGTGACGCTTTCTCTGCCCACGTGCTGCCCGAGCCGATCGACAACCCGCGCCTGGTCGTCGCCAGCCCATCAGCGCTGGCATTGCTGGACCTCGACCCGGCGACTGCTCAAACCCAAGAGTTTGCTGAACTGTTCGGCGGCCACAAGCTGTGGGCCGATGCCGAGCCGCGGGCGATGGTTTACTCCGGGCATCAGTTCGGCGGCTATACGCCGCAGTTGGGCGATGGACGCGGATTATTGCTTGGCGAGGTCTACAACGCTGCCGGTGAGCACTGGGACTTGCACCTCAAGGGCGCCGGGCAGACGCCGTTTTCACGCATGGGTGACGGTCGCGCCGTGCTGCGTTCGTCGATCCGTGAATTCCTCGCCTCCGAAGCCTTGCACGCGCTGAACATTCCGTCTTCGCGCGCAGCCTGCGTGATCGGCTCCGACACCCCGGTCTGGCGTGAAAAACAGGAACGCGCTGCGATGGTGCTGCGTCTGGCGCCCAGCCATATCCGCTTCGGCCACTTCGAATATTTCTACTACACCAAGCGTCCCGAGCAGCAGAAGTTGCTGGGTGAGCATGTGCTGGCGATGCATTTCCCTGAATGCCTGGAGCAGCCGGAGCCGTATCTGGCGATGTTCCGCGAAATCGTCGAGCGCAATGCCGAACTGATCGCCAAATGGCAGGCCTACGGGTTCTGCCACGGCGTGATGAACACCGACAACATGTCGATCCTGGGCATCACCTTCGACTTCGGCCCGTTCGCCTTCCTTGATGATTTCGACGCCAACTTCATCTGCAACCACTCGGACGATCAGGGCCGCTACTCCTTCAGCAATCAAGTGCCCATCGGCCAATGGAACCTCAGCGCCCTGGCCCAGGCGTTGACGCCGTTCATAAGCGTTGAGGCCCTGCGCGAGACGCTGGGTTTGTATTTGCCACTGTTTCAGGCGCATTACCTCGACCTGATGCGTCGCCGCCTCGGTTTCACCACGGCTGAAGACGACGACCAGCAATTGCTGGAGAACCTGCTGCAAATGATGCAGAACAGCGGCGTCGACTACACGCTGTTCTTCCGCCGTCTGGGCGAGCAGTCACCCGCAGATGCCATCGCACGCTTGCGTGACGACTTCGTCGATATCAAAGGCTTCGACGCCTGGGGAGAACGCTACGTCGCCCGAGTCGCCCGTGATGGCGCGCTTGATCAAGAGCAACGCCGCACACGGATGCACGCGGTCAACCCGCTGTACATCCTGCGTAATTATCTGGCGCAAAAAGCCATCGATGCGGCTGAGCAAGGGGATTACTCGGAAGTTCGCCGGCTGCATGCAGTGCTGAGCAAGCCGTTCGAGGAACAACCGGGGATGGAAAGCTATGCCGAGCGCCCGCCCGAGTGGGGCAAGCATTTGGAGATCAGTTGTTCGTCGTAAGGCGCTTCAGGCCAGAGGATCGATAGCGCTGACAACTCGAGCAACGATATCCGCCATCGTCACGTCATCCAAGCGCTCGATAAATCTGGCTGTCCCCTCTCTTACGCGCTGTTCGATGTCAAAGCTGCGAACCTGATTACACACCGCTACACCATTGGTTTCGTGGCCAGCGATGTTCACGGCCAATCCTGAGTTTCTGCTGAAATTGCCGCCGCTGGTGACCGGTACGGTCATGCTGACGCCCAATGCATTGATTTCCCGAGGCGTAATCACTACAAAACGGTGCCGGTTCATCATTTCCCGTCCAGCTACGGGATTCGGATCAATCCAGTAAACGTCTCCCCGCTGTGGGGGTTGCCGACGCACCATCAGCCCAACTCCCTGCCAACGGGATCACCTTCGCGAGCCTCAGCAGTCTGGACGTTCAGCTTCTTTAGCTCCTCGGCGCCTTCAAGTAGCTCGGACAAGCTATATCGCTTGCGTGCAGGAGGCGCCGCTGGACGAGCGATCAACTCGCCGTCAACCACATTCAGTTCGAGCTGCGCCCCTACTTCCAAATGCAAAAGTTTCAGCAGCGTCGGCGGAATCGTAATGACAGCAGCGCCACCCTGACGGCGAATTTTGGATGTTACGGACATTTTGTCGCTCCGATTCGATACATGCAGGTCATCGACCTCGCGGTTAGTGCAACAAAAGTAGCACGCAGATACAGGCAAAGCGATCTCCTCACGACAAACGTTAAAAAGCTGAATTGACCTTCAGACTAGTCAGCGATGAGAAATTGGTTCTCGGAAAAATGTGAGCAGGTGAGACATTGATAAACTGGCGTGCCGACTCCAAATCAGTCTCGTAGACTGTTTAATCAAGAGCCCAACATGACCAATCCACTCCTCATCCCCTGCCCCGCCTGCAACGGCCTCAACCGCATTCCCGCCGAGCGCCTCGCTGACCGGCCGAAGTGCGGCCGCTGCAAGTCCGAGGTGCTGTTGAACAAACCCTTCGAACTCAAGCAAGGCGACTACGCCAGCCAGATCAAGGGTGATCTGCCGTTATTGGTGGACGTGTGGGCGGACTGGTGCGGGCCGTGCAAGTCGTTTGCGCCGGTGTTCGAGCAGGCGGCTGCGCAGTTGGCGGGCAAGTGTCGGTTGGCCAAGCTCGATAGCGAGGCGAATCAGCAGTTGTCGGCGCAGTTGGGGATTCGCTCGATTCCGAGCCTGATTCTGTTCAAGAACGGTCGGGAGGTGGCGCGGCAGAGTGGGGCGTTTCCGTTGCCGCAGTTGATGGCGTGGTTGCGTAGCCAGAGCATCTGATACACCTTGATACCCTGTGGGAGCTGGCTTGCCAGCTCCCACAGGAATCGTGGATTGTTCGGGGGATCAGTGATCTTCCAGCAAATTATGCAGTTCGACGAATTGCTGGGTCAGCTTGTGCCGCGGATCGAGGTGGATCAGCGGTATGTTGGCCTGATGCGACTCGCGCATGCGCACTGAGCTGGTCAGGTACACCGGCAGGACCGGCAAGCCTTCGGCAATCAATTCATCAAGCATCTGTTGCGGCAGGCTGGCCCGCGCCTGGAACTGGTTGACCACGATGCCTTCGACTTCCAGACCTTCGTTATGGTCTTCCTTCAGTTCGGCGATTTCCGCCATCAAACCGTACAAGGCCTGACGCGAAAAACTGTCGCAATCGAAGGGGATCAACACGCGATCGGCAGCAATCAGCGCCGATACCGCATAAAAATTCAGCGCCGGCGGCGTATCAAGATAGATCCGGTCGTAATCCTCGGACAACTCATCGAGCAGCTTACGCAGCTTGTTGATCTTGTGCTTGGCCTCAAGCTTTGGCTGCAGATCGGCCAGTTCTGAGGTAGCAGTGATGATGTGCAGGTTGTCGAACGGGGTTTCGTAGATATCCGCCTGATTCTTTTTCGAGAACGGCCCTGAGGACAGCGTTTGCTTGAAAAAATCGGCAATGCCCATCGGGATGTCGTTGCCGGTGAGCCCCGTCAGATACTGAGTGGAGTTGGCCTGGGCATCGAGATCCACCAACAGTGTGCGATAACCCTCACTCGCGCTGACCGCTGCCAGATTGCAGGCAATGCTTGATTTACCTACGCCACCTTTCTGATTGAACACCACGCGCCGCATGACAAAACCTCCGTGTATCAAAGAATGACCGAGTGTAGATGCGCGCCGCCTCGCTTCGCTACCTTCACAGACACGGACTACAGGGTCAGGTGCAAAAATCCGAGTGCAGCCCTCGTAAAAACTGCCAGTAATTTCCGAGATGGCCGACAGACAAACTGCTGACAATCTGGATAATGGCCAAGTGACATTTTTACCGCGAACCATTCGGTACATTTCGTTGCGCAAAATGTAACCAGCATTTGCTACGCACCCGTGTCACCGGGATAATGCGCGCCACCCGGCGCCAAACGCCACGTCAAGCCTGCTGCGGCTTTGACGACTCAACGTGTCAACAAAAGCCCGCAGGGGCGGGATGAATGATCCGTGATCAACTTCAACATCGCCCAATGGCGCGCGTGGGCCCCGGGGCTCGATAGCGTGGACGCATGGCAAGCCTGGAGCCGACAACCGGTCGTGCTCCAGAGCAGTGATGCCGCGCCCGATGTGTCGTTTTTACCGGCCATGCAGCGTCGCCGCCTAAGCCGACTGGCCAGAATGGCTTTCAGTGTTGGCTGGCCACTGGCCGACGGACGGGAAAACCTGCCGCTGGTGTTCGTCTCGCGACACGGCGAGACCCCGCGCACTTACGAAATTCTTAGTGACCTTGCCAAAGACGAACCGCTGTCGCCGACTCAATTCAGCCTGTCGGTGCACAACGCGATCATCGGTCTGTGGTCGATCATGCGCGGCGAAACCAGCGAAATGACTGCTCTCGCCGCCGCTGGCGACGGTCTCGAACACGGCATGCTTGAAGCAGCGGC
Organism: Pseudomonas sp. NPDC098747; assembly: GCF_044760045.1. Taxonomy (NCBI): domain Bacteria; kingdom Pseudomonadati; phylum Pseudomonadota; class Gammaproteobacteria; order Pseudomonadales; family Pseudomonadaceae; genus Pseudomonas; species Pseudomonas sp. NPDC098747. The sequence goes on from NZ_JBIWAL010000033.1 coordinate 35,837, forward strand.
CCTGCTCAATGAAGGCGCTCCGGCGGTGTTGCTGGTGATTACCGAAGAACAGCCGCCCGCGGCCTATTCGCAGTGGATCGACGATGTGCCGTTTCCTTACGCGCTGGGTCTGTTGCTCACCCCCGGTACCGACTGGCGGCTGACCCTGAACAGCACCACCGAAGCACTGTCCAAAGCGCAATGGCCCCACGCGCTCAATCTGCTGCGCACCCTGCTCGGCCAGCAACCACTTTGCCAACATGCCTGGAAAAAACGTGTATGGACCTGGCAACGCAACCCGTGACCGAGAAGAACCGCGACGCCTACTACTGGCGCCTGCTGGCCACCGCGGCAAGTTTCGCGCTGTTCGGGCTGGGCGGGCTGTGCCTGCGCGTGCTGGTTTTCCCGTTGCTCGGCTGTCTGCCCGGTGATGCCCTGAAGCACCGTCAGCGTGCGCGGCAAACCGTCAGTCGGCTGTTCTGGTTTTTTGTGCGATTCATGGCTCGCACTGGCGTATTGACCTACGACATTCAGGGCGCTGAACGCCTCGGCCGCCCCGGACAGATGATTATCGCCAATCACCCTTCACTGATCGACGTGGTGTTCCTGATTGGCCTGGTGCGCCAGGCAAATTGTGTGGTGAAGAAAAGCCTGTGGGAAAACCCCTTCACCCGCGGCCCGCTACGCAGCACCGAATACATCAGCAACGACGGCAGCATGGACATGCTCGATGCGGCCGCCGAGTCCCTGCAAAACGGCCAGACACTGATCATTTTCCCTGAAGGCACCCGCACCCAACCGGGCCAGGCCCCCTCCTTTCATCGGGGCGCCGCGGCGATTGCTCTGCGTGGTGCGAAAATCCTTACCCCGGTGATCATTAAGGTCAGCCCGACCACTTTGACCAAGGCCGAGCCCTGGTATCGGATCCCCAGTCGCCGCGTGCACTTCAGTTTTCGCATCGGGGCCGATATAGACCCACAGACCTTTGCCGCGCAGGGACCTGCACCGCAGGCCTCGCGCAAGCTTAACGATTATTTGCATTCATACTTTATTAAGGAGCTCGCCGAAGATGAGCGATCTACACCGTGAAATTAAATTGCTGATCATCGACGCCCTCGGCCTAGAAGATATCAGCGTCGATGACATCGGCGACGATCAAACGCTGTTCGGCGAAGGCCTGGGCCTGGATTCTGTCGATGCGCTGGAACTGGGTCTGGCGATCCAGAAAAAGTACGGTATCAAGATCGACGCGGACGCCAAAGACACCCGTAACCATTTCTCCAACGTGGCGAGCCTTGCGGCATTCGTCATGGCAAAACAGGCAGCTTGAGACCGGACCATGCAAACTCGTGACGACATTTTCAACACCCTGCGCGATGCCTTGGTCGAGCTCTTCGAACTGGATCCGGCCCGTGTGAGCCTGGACTCCAATCTGTATCAGGATCTGGAGATCGATAGCATCGACGCGGTCGATCTGATCGACCACATCAAGCGCCAGACCGGCAAGAAGATCGCCGCCGAAGAATTCAAATCGGTGCGCACTGTCGGTGACGTGGTCGAGGCGGTCTACCGTCTGGTTCACCCGGCCGCATGAGCCGATTGATCGGCCTCGGCCTGCTGCTGGCCGGTCTGCTGTACCCCTTTGCGGTGTATTTCGGCATGGAGCACTTTGCCCCATGGCAGTTCGGCCTGCTGTTGGGCAGCCTGTGGCTGGCGCGAGCACTGACCGGCGAACGCAAACCCGGCAGTCTGTGGATGGCCTGCGTAGCGATGGTGTTTTGCCTGTTACTGGCGCTGTTCGACAGCCCGCTGTTGCTGCGCTGGTATCCGGTGCTGATCAGCGGCTTCATGCTGGTGCTGTTCAGCCTGAGCCTGAAATACGGCCCGCCGATGGTCGAGCGCCTGGCGCGGCTGCGTGAACCGCAGTTGCCGGCCAACGCAATTGCCTACACGCGCAAGGTCACGGTGGCCTGGAGCGTGTTTTTCTTCTGCAACGGTTTGTGCGCCGCGCTCCTGACCCTGTGGGCGCCGCTGAGTTGGTGGATGTTGTACACCGGCCTGATCTCCTACGGATTGATCGGCCTGATGTTTGCCATTGAATGGCTGATACGACAACGGGTAAGAGGCCGTACATGAACTGGATAAAACTTGAGCAACTGTTGCTCAAGGCGTGGCCGGCGCGGGCGATCAGCCACGCCCCGGCACTCGATCACGCGCACCTGTGCGAACAGGTGTTGAGCGTTGCCGCCGGCCTGCAAGCCCAAGGCGTGCAGCGTTTGGCCGTGCATATGGAAGATGCCGCCGAGCTGGCCATCGCCCTGCTCGGTGCCTGGCGCGCGGGCGTCAGCGTATTGCTGCCCTCGGACTTGCAAGCGCAAACCCGCCAGCGCTGGTCTGGCGAAGTGGATCTGTGGCTGACCGATCAGATCGGCGACAGTCATTTAGCTGACTTCCAGCAGCCGCCACTGCCCGGCGCCGAGCTGGATCTGGATCAGTGCCGCTTGAGCCTGTGCACTTCCGGCTCCAGTGGTGAGCCCAAGCGCATCGACAAGACCCTGCGCCAACTGGCCAATGAGGTCGAAGCACTGGAGCAACTGTGGGGCGCGGATCTCGGTGATGCCTGCATCATCGGGAGCGTTGCCACCCAGCACATCTACGGTTTGCTGTTCCGCGTGTTGTGGCCGCTGTGCGCCGGGCGCTCGTTCGTGCGCAAGCAACTGGCATTCCCTGAAGACATGCAACGCGCCAGCCGCGAGCATCCAGCCTTCGCCTGGGTTGCCAGCCCGGCGCTACTCAAGCGCATGGGCGACAACCTCGACTGGCCGGCCCTGAGCGCCGTACGCCGGGTGTTTTCCTCGGGCGGCGCGTTGCCCGCGGATGCCGCGCAAAGCCTGCATCAACGCCTGTACCAGTGGCCGACGGAAATACTCGGCAGTTCGGAAACCGGAGGTATCGCCTGGCGCCAGGGCGAAATCCTGTGGCAGCCATTCACCGGCGTCGAACTGAGCCAAGACAACGACGGTGCATTGCTGATCGCCTCGCCGTACCTGCCTGTCGGCCAGGTTGAACACACGGCCGATGCTGCGCGCATTGCCGCCGACGGCCGTTTCGAACTACTGGGTCGACTGGACCGAATCGTCAAACTCGAAGAAAAACGCATTTCCTTGCCGATGCTGGAGCAAGCCTTGGTCGCCCACGACTGGGTTGCCGAAGCGCGGCTGGGCGTTGTTCAGGAAAATCGTGCGTCCCTCGGCGCCTTGCTGGTGCTCAGCGAGTCCGGCCTGTTTGCTCTGCGCGAACACGGTCGACGTAGCCTGACCGAAGCCCTGCGCCAGCACTTGAAAGAGCACTGCGAAGCCCTCGCCCTGCCGCGTCGCTGGCGTTTGCTGCGGCAAATGCCGCTCAACAGCCAGGGCAAACTGCCGCAGGCGGATATCGAGGCGCTGCTGCTCGGCCCTCGGCCGAAAGCCCCCGAGGTGCTGGAGCAAACCGAAACGGACGGCGAATGGAGCCTGCAACTAAGCGTGCCGCCGGATCTGGCGTACTTCAGCGGCCACTTCCCCAAAGCCCCCGTGTTGCCCGGCGTGGTGCAGGTGGAATGGGCGCTGAATCTCGGTCGCCAACTGCTGAACCTGCGCGGCCCGTTTGCTGGCATGGAAGTGCTGAAATTCCAGCAACTGGTGCGCCCCGGCGATCAAATCCAGCTGCACCTGCGCTTCGATCCCGAGCGCGGCAAATTGTATTTTGCCTATCGCAATGACATGGCGACCTGCTCCAGTGGCCGGATTCTTCTGGAGACTGGCAATGCATAACCCCTGCGCGGTAATTCCGGTCTACAACCACGAAACCGCGATCACCACCGTGGTCGATGCGCTGCTCGCCCAAGGTCTGCCGTGCCTGCTGGTGGACGACGCCAGCACGCAGTCCTGCGCGCGAGTGCTGGACCTGCTGGCCGAGCGCGCCGACGTGCATCTGGTGCGGCTCACCGTCAATCAAGGCAAGGGCGGCGCGGTGATGACCGGTCTGCGCGAAGCCTCGCGCCTGGGCTTCAGCCACGCACTACAGGTCGACGCCGACGGTCAGCACGATCTGCACGACGTCGCCCGTTTTGTTGAAGAATCCCGCGCACATCCACAAGCATTGATTTGCGGTTATCCGCTGTTCGATGAAAGCGTGCCCAAGGGCCGCTTGTACGCGCGCTACCTGACTCACGTAATGGTCTGGATCAACACATTGTCGCTGCAGATTCGCGATTCGATGTGCGGCTTCCGCGTCTATCCAATGGCACCGACGCTGGCGGTGATCGACTCGGCCAAGGTCGGCAAACGCATGGATTTCGACTCGGACATTCTGGTGCGTCTGGCGTGGCGCAATCAGCCGATGCGCTGGCTGCAAACCAGCGTGCATTACCCGCTGGACGGCGTCTCGCACTTCCGGCTGTTCCATGACAACGCGCTGATTTCAAGCATGCACACGCGGCTGTTCTTTGGCATGTTGCTGCGCTTTCCGCTCATCCTCTGGCGACGGTGGCGGACATGACCTTCGAGACTGACAAAAAGCACTGGGCCGACCGCGAGGAGCGCGGCAGTTTCCTGCTGATGAAATTCACCGCGCTCGCCGCAAAAGTCCTTGGCCGACGCCTTCTGAGCCCATTGCTCTACGGTATCGTCCTGTATTTTTTCCTGTTCGGCCGCACGGCCCGGCGCAGTGCCTGGCAGTATCAGCAGCGCCTGGCCGATTTCAGCCAGCGTGAAGACTTGCGCCCAAGCCATTGGCGGGTGTTCGGCCAGTTCATGGCATTCGCCGATTCGATGCTCGACAAGCTCGACGTGTGGAACGGCAAGCTGCGCATCGAGCAGATCGAAATCATCGACCCGGCCCTGCTGCGCAATCAACTGCGCGGCAGTCGCGGGCAACTGCTGGTCGGCGCGCATCTGGGCAATCTCGAAGTGTGCCGGGCACTGGCGGAAATCGGCGAAAAGGTCACGATGAATGTGCTGGTGCACACCAAGCACGCCGAGCAGTTCAACCGTTTGCTGGGCGAGGCCGGGGCAACCAATCTGCGCCTGATTCAGGTCAGCGAACTCGACCCGGTGATCATGCTCCAACTGCACGAACGCCTGGAGCGCGGCGAGTGGCTGGCGATTGCCGGCGACCGCGTACCGCTGCACGGCGGCCGTAGCGTGACCGTGGATTTTCTCGGCCATCCGGCGCCATTCCCGCAAGGCCCATGGCTGCTGGCGGGCCTGCTCAAGTGCCCGGTCAATCTGCTGATGTGCCTCAAGCAGCCCGACGGCCATTATCGCCTGACCCTCGAGCCCTTCGCCGACGCCGTAGCGTGGAAGCGCAGCGAGCGCGAGCAGGTCATTCATCAGTGGGCCACCCGCTACGCGCAGCGCCTGAGTCACTATTGCCTTGAAGCCCCGCAGCAATGGTTCAACTTTTACCCTTTCTGGAAGACCGATGACGACGCCAACCCATGAGCCGGTAACCTTCGGCGAACGCCCTTTGCGCATCGAAGACGTGCTGGCCCTGGCCAACCGTCAGGCGCCCGTGCAGTTGCAGAGCGACGCTGATTACCGCGAACGCATCGCCAAGGGCGCGCGGTTCCTCGACTCGCTGCTGGACAAGGAAGGCGTGATCTATGGCGTGACCACCGGCTACGGCGATTCCTGCGTGGTCGCGGTGCCGCTGCATCATGTCGAAGCGCTGCCGCGTCATCTCTACACCTTTCACGGTTGCGGATTGGGCAAACTGCTCGACGCTCAGGCTACCCGCGCAGTGCTGGCGGCGCGTTTACAGTCGCTGTGCCACGGTGTGTCCGGGGTGCGGATTGAACTGCTCGAACGCCTGCACGCTTTTCTCGAACACGACATCCTGCCGCTGATTCCCGAAGAGGGTTCGGTTGGCGCCAGTGGCGATCTGACGCCGCTGTCCTACGTCGCGGCGACCCTGTCCGGTGAACGTGAAGTGATGTTCCGTGGCGAACGCCGACAATCCGCCGACGTGCACCGCGAACTCGGCTGGACACCATTGGTACTGCGCCCGAAAGAAGCTCTGGCCCTGATGAATGGCACCGCCGTGATGACCGGCCTCGCATGCCTGGCCTACGCCCGCGCCGATTACCTGCTGCAACTGGCCACGCGGATCACCGCGCTGAACGTCGTGGCGCTGCAAGGCAATCCGGAACACTTCGACGAACGCCTGTTCGCCGCCAAGCCGCATCCGGGGCAGATGCAGGTGGCCGCATGGCTGCGCAAGGATCTGGCAATCGACGCGCCGACCGCGCCGCTGCACCGTTTGCAGGATCGCTACTCGCTGCGCTGCGCCCCGCATGTCCTCGGCGTGTTGGCCGACAGTCTGAACTGGCTGCGCTCGTTCATCGAGATCGAACTCAACAGCGCCAACGACAACCCGATCATCGACGCCGAAGCCGAGCGCGTGCTGCACGGCGGGCACTTCTACGGCGGGCACATCGCCTTCGCCATGGACAGCCTGAAAAATCTCGTGGCCAACGTCGCCGACCTCCTCGACCGTCAGCTCGCATTGTTGGTGGACGAGCGCTACAACCACGGTTTGCCGAGCAATCTGTCCGGCGCCACGGCGGATCGCGCAATGCTCAACCACGGCTTCAAGGCTGTGCAGATCGGCACCAGCGCCTGGACTGCCGAGGCGTTAAAAAACACCATGCCGGCCAGCGTCTTCTCGCGTTCCACCGAGTGCCACAACCAGGACAAGGTGAGCATGGGCACCATCGCCGCCCGTGATGCGATCCGCGTGCTGGAGCTGACCGAACAGGTCGCCGCCGCTACGCTGCTCGCGGCCAATCAAGGCGTGTGGCTGCGCGCTCAGGTCGAAGACGCGCGAGCGCTGCCGCCTGCGCTGGCCGCCATGCACAAAGAACTCGCCAAGGACTTCCCGCCGGTCATCGAAGACCGTGCGCTCGAAGGCGAACTGCGCCTGTGCCTGCAACGCATCGCCGCGCAACACTGGAGGCTGCATGCGTAGCGCCGGAGTACTGCACGCCGACACGGAAATCCTCGTACCGTTCTTCGACGTCGACACCCTGCACGTAGTCTGGCACGGGCATTACGTCAAATACCTCGAAGTGGCCCGCTGTGCGTTGCTGGACAAAATCGGCCACAACTACACGCACATGGTCGAGTCCGGTTACGCGTGGCCAATCATCGACCTGCAACTGCGCTACGTGCGTGGTGCGGTGTTCGGGCAACGGCTGAATGTGCGCGCCAGTCTGGTCGAGTGGGAAAACCGTCTGAAGATCAACTATCTGATCACCGACCTGCAAAGCGGCGAACGCCTGACTCGCGCAAGCTCGGTGCAAGTGGCGGTCCAAGTGAGCAGCCGCGAGATGCAACTGGCTTCGCCAAAAATCTTCACTACTGCCGTGGAAAGGATGCTGCGATGAACCTTTTTTTTAGAAGTCTTGCTGCGCTGGCGCTGCTGGCCGTGGCGTCACTGGCCCACGCCTTCGACCTGCAACAACTGAGCGCGCAACTGGCCAAGCCGGAGGTGATCCACGGCCAGTTCATCCAGGAAAAACACCTGCGCGCCCTGCCCCAGCCGCTGATCAGCAAGGGCAGTTTCGTCCTCGCCAAAAACAGTGGCCTGCTCTGGCTGCTGAAAACCCCGCTGCAACAGGATTACCGCATCAGCGCCAAAGGCATTGCCCGGCGTGACGGCAACGGCTGGCAGTTGCTGCCGAACAAGAGCGCCGGGGCCGAGCAAAACCGTTTGTTCCTCGCCGTGCTGCAAGGTGACAGCAGCGGCCTGCAACGCGACTTTGAACTGGCGCTGAGTGGCGACGCGCAACAGTGGAAACTCACCCTGACCCCGCGTTCGCTGCTGCTCAAGCAAGTGTTCAACCAGATCAATATCGACGGCGGCGAACTGGTGCAAACCATCGAACTGCTGGAAACCCAGGGCGACAGCACCGTGCTGCGTATGCAGGACAGCACCGCCGGCCAACCGTTGAGCGACGCGGAGCAACATGACTTTGCCGAGTGAACGCAAGCTGCCCTGGCTGTTTCTGATCCTGCTGCTGGCGGTCGTCGCGCTGGCCGGCTGGCAGTGGCGCGACGGTGCGCCGCTGTCCGCCAACCTGATGGAACTGGTGCCGGGCACCGACCCGGACGCCCTCGAACTGCGCGCCGAACAACGCATGCAGGAACCGCTCAACCGCGAAATGCTGGTGCTGGTCGGCCACGCCGATCGCCAGCAAGCGGTGGCCATGGCGCAGACACTGGGCGAGCAATGGCTGGCCAGCGGGTTGTTCGAAAAAGTGCAGTGGAACCTTCAAGCAGACCTGCCGGCCCTGCGCACGCAATTGCTGCAAGGGCGACTGGCGATGCTTTCGGCGGATGATCGGCAACTGCTGATCGAACATCCAGACGCCTTCATTCAGCAAAGGGTACAGGCACTGTTCGACCCGTTCAGCGGTTTCAGTCTGGTGCCGAGCCAGGATGACTGGCTGGGCCTGACCGCACGCATCCAGAACAGCCAGCCGCAACACGGCGCGGTGCAACTGGACATCGGCAGCGGTGCATTGGTCGCCGATGCCGACGGCAAGAGCTGGGTGCTGTTGCGCGCACGCACCACCGGTAATGCCTTCGACATGAACCTGCCGCTGCAAGTGGCCGATTTGCTCCAGAACAGTCGTGATCAGGCAGCGAAATCCGACGTGCAGCTTCTGGCCGCCAGCGGTCTGCTGTACGCGGCCAGTGGTCAGCAACAGGCTACTCGCGAGATGACCTGGGTGGGTGGCGGCGCCACAGTCGGAATTCTGCTGTTGTTGCTGCTGCTGTTCCGCCGCTGGCGCGTGTTGCTGGCGTTTGTGCCGGTGCTGGTTGGGATGTTGTTTGGTGCCGTGGCGTGTGTGGCGCTGTTCGGCCATATGCACGTGATGACCTTGGTGCTCGGCTCCAGCCTGATCGGCGTGGCGGTGGATTACCCGCTGCACTATCTGTCGAAGAGCTGGAGTCTGAAACCGTGGCGCAGTTGGCCGGCTTTACGCCTGACTTTGCCCGGGTTGACGCTGAGCCTGATCACCAGCGCCATCGGCTATCTCGCACTGGCGTGGACGCCCTTCCCGGCGCTGACGCAAATCGCCGTTTTCTCTGCCGCCGGGTTGCTTGGCGCCTATCTGTCGGCGGTGTGCCTGCTACCGGCGCTGTTGAAGGACGTCGAACTGCGTCCGGCACAGTGGCCACTGCATCTGGCCGAACGGTTGGTGAACCTGCGGGAAAAATTGCTGGAGCGCATCCGCACGCCGGTGCTGCTGGCACTGTTGATCGCCTTCTGTGTGGGCGGTCTCGTGCAACTGCAAAGCAAAAACGACATCCGCCAGTGGGTCGGTGCGCCGCAGCGTCTGACCGATGAAGCGCAGACCATAGCGCGCATTACCGGGTATCAGCCGACCAGCCAGTTCTTCCTGGTGCGCGCGGCCAACCAGCAGGAACTGCTGGAACGACAAGCGGCGCTGAGCGAACGTCTGGAGCAACTGGTCAACCTCGACAAACTGCAAGGGTATCTGGCGCTCGATCAATTGGTCAGCCCGCCGAGTCAGCAACAGCAAGTGCGCGAAGCGCTGAACAAACTTCCACAGTTCTGGCAGCCGTTGCTCGATCTCGGTGTGCCGGTGGCGGCCCTGCAAAACGAGTTGCAGCAGTTGCAAACATTGCCCTTTGAGGACATCGACGCCGCGTTGATCGGTCCACTCGGCGAGCCCTACCGTACGCTGTGGCTCGGCCCGACCGAAGACGGCGTGGCGGCGATAACCAGTCTGCAAGGGCTGAACAATCCTTCGCTGCTGCGGGTGCAGGCGCTGGATTTACCGGGGGTGGTGCTGGTGGATCGCCTCGGTGAATTGAACAGTGTTTTCGCCGCCACGCAGATCAGTGCGGCGGAACTGAAACTCGCCTCCTGCGTGTTGATCGTGCTGGTGTTGATCCTGCCGTTTGGTCTGGGTGGCGCCCTGCGCATCGTCACGCTGCCGTTGCTGGCAGCGCTGTGCAGCCTGGCCAGCCTCGGCTGGCTCGGCCAGCCGCTGACGCTGTTCAGCCTGTTCGGCCTGCTGCTGGTGACCGCGATCAGCGTCGATTACGCGATTCTCATGCGTGAGCAAGTCGGCGGTGCGGCGGTCAGCCTGCTCGGCACGTTACTAGCGGCAGTGACGACGTGGCTGTCGTTCGGTTTGCTGGCAGTGTCGAGCACGCCCGCAGTGAGCAATTTCGGCTTGTCGGTCAGCCTCGGTCTGGCCTTCAGTTTCATGCTTGCACCGTGGGCCGGGCGTCACCCTCACACCGCAACCGTCGCGGAGCCGGCAGCATGATGATCATCGTATTTTGGCTACTTGCCATTGCCTTGTTCTTTGTCGCAACCCGCGTCGGTCGCCACTTCGGCCTGATCCCGATTGTCAGCCAATTGCTGTTGGCCAGTTTCGGTTTGCCGCTGCTGATGTATTTCTGGATCGAGCCGGGTTGGCAACTCAGCGGCGCCGAACTGATTGCCCCGGCGTGGCTGAAAGACCTCTACAGCCTGAGTTTTGCGCTGTTGCTCGGGCACATCCTCAGCGATGTGATCGACCTGCGTCTGGATCGCCAGAGCGTGAAAATCGCCGTGCCGAGTTTTGCCGTGCCATTCGCCTGTGGTCTGGCGACCGCCTATTGGCTGCTGCCAGCGCAACCGTGGCTCAATTCGTTGGCCATCGGCTTGGTATTCGCCATCACCGCCATTCCGGTGCTGTACCTGTATCTGCGTCACATTGATTACCCACCCGCCGCCACGCGGCGGCTGGTGCAAACCGCGATCCTGATCGACCTGACCTGCTGGACTCTGTTCGGCCTCGCCCAAGGCAGTTTGCACCTGAGCAGCCTGTTGCTGCCGTTGGGGCTGGCGTGCGTGCCTTTATTGCTGCGCCTGTTTGGTGTGCAGCGGCCGCTGACTTACAGCCTCGGATTTTTCGCGTTGTTGGTGCTGGCCGAGCACTACAAACTCAACGCGCTGATTCTCGGCATCGGTTACCTGTTGTGCATGGCCGCGCTGAAAATACCGCTGGTGCTGCCGTTGCCGGCGCGCTGGATGAGCCGTTTGCAGACGTGGATTGCGATCCCGTTGATCCTCACCTTCGGGATCGTGCAGATCGACGTTCACAGTGCCCTCGCCAGCCTCGGCGCGCTGCAATGGGCAGCGCTGCTGCTGATGCCGATTGCCAGTAAACTGCTCGGCAACTGGCTCGGCCTCGGCTGGGCCGGCGCTTCGTTCGAAGGCGCCAGTCGCTGGCGCGAAAGCGTGCTGCTGAACATTCGCGGCCTCAGCGAAATCGTCTTTCTCAACTTGTTGTTGCAGCAACAGCTCATCACCCCGGCGCTGTACTTCGCGCTGATGCTGATGGGCTTGATCGCCACGCTGCTGCCGGCCCTGATCGGCCTGCATCGCGCCCCACTGAATTTGAACAACCCACTGCCCCGGAGCTCACGTGCCAATCGTTGAAATGGAATCCCGTCAGGTCGTGATCATCGGCGCAGGCCCGTCCGGCGCCATCGCCGCCGCCCTGCTCAAGCGCAAGGGCCACGACGTGCTGGTGATCGAGCGCCAGCACTTCCCCAGGTTTTCCATCGGCGAAAGCCTGCTCAGTCATTGCCTGGATTTCGTCGAAGAAGCCGGCATGCTCGACGCCGTCAACGCCGCTGGATTCCAGCGCAAGACCGGCGCCGCGTTTGCCTGGGGTGAGCGCTACAGCGCGTTCGATTTCGGCGACACCTTCACCCATGGCAAGCCGACTACCTTCCAGGTTCAGCGCGCCGACTTCGACAAACTGCTGGCCGATCAAGCAGCGCTGCAAGGCGCAGAGATCCGCTATGGCGATGCCATCGTCAGTGTCGATTTCGACCGGGCAAAACCGCAGTTGGATGTGCACCGCGAAGACGGCAGCGAATATCGCATCGAAGCGGATTTCGTGCTGGATGCCAGCGGTTACGGTCGCGTGCTTTCACGCTTGCTCGATCTTGAAGCACCGTCGAATTTCCCGGTGCGCCAGGCAGTGTTCACCCACGTGGAAGATCACATTGACAACCCGGCCTTCGACCGCGAAAAAATCCTCGTCACCACGCACCCGCAGCATCGCGACATCTGGTTCTGGACCATCCCGTTCAGCAACGGTCGCTGCTCGGTGGGCGTGGTCGCCGCTGCCGAACACTTCAACGGTCGCGATACCGATCTTGACGCCTGCCTGCGCGGGTTCATTGCCGAGACGCCAAGCCTCGCCGGCGTCTTGAACAACGCCGTGTGGGACACCCCGGCGCGCACCCTCGGTGGCTACGCAGCCAACGTCAAAACCCTGCACGGCCCGGGCTTCGCGCTACTCGGCAACGCTGCGGAATTTCTCGACCCGGTGTTCTCCTCCGGCGTGACCATCGCCATGCGTTCGGCGAGCATGGCGGCGGCAGTGCTGCATCGTCAGTTGCAGGGCGAAACAGTGGATTGGCAAAGCGAGTTTGCCGAGCCGCTGAAACGCGGCGTTGACACCTTCCGCTGCTACGTCGAGGGCTGGTACGCCGGCACTTTTCAGGACGTGATTTTCTATGAAGATGGCCAGGCCGACATTCGCCGGATGATCTGCTCGATCCTCGCCGGTTACGCCTGGGATGAACGCAACCCGTTCGTCAGCGAAGCACGTCGACGGTTGAAAATGATTTCCGAACTTTGTGCAAAGGACGACACATGAATTACCTGAGCGACAGCTACGTCGAGGAAACCCGCTTCGGTTTCTGGTTCCTGCGCAGCCACACCTGGCAGCATCACGTGTTGCGCGTGGCGATCAACGATCTGCGTGGGCTGTTCAGCGAAGCACCGCCGGTTAATCCGGTGCTACTCGATGCCGGTTGCGGTCAGGGCAAGTCGTTCGGCCATTTGCGCCAGACCTTTGCACCACAGCGTTTGATCGGCATCGATGCTGATCCGCAAAGCCTAGAATTGAGTGCCGAGGAAGCAGCGCGTCAGGGATTGGAAGTCGAGCTCATTGGCAGCGATTGCGCGACTCTTAACGTGCCGGATGCCAGTGTCGATTTGCTGTTCTGCCACCAGACCTTTCATCATCTGGTCGAACAGGAAAAGGCCCTCACCGAGTTTTATCGGGTACTCAAGCCCGGCGGTTATCTGTTGTTTGCCGAATCCACCGAGGCTTACATTGATACCTGGGTGATTCGCTGGCTGTTCCGCCATCCGATGCACGTGCAGAAGAGTGCGGCGCAGTATCTGGGGATGATTCGCGAGCAGGGTTTCGAGTTCGCCGAGCGCAATGTTTCGTACCCGTATTTGTGGTGGAGCCGGTCGAAGGATTTCGGTTTGCTGGAGCGCTTTGGATTGCTCAAGCCCAAACCGTTCGGGCAGCGGGAAGAGACGTTGGTGAACGTGGTTGCGCGCAAGCCATTGGCAGAGGGTTCCTGATGTTGCGCATGACCTGTGGGAGCGAGCTTGCTCGCGAAAGCGGTGCGCCATGCACCGAAAATTTTGAATGTCAGACCGCATTCGCGAGCAAGCTCGCTCCCACAGGTTCCATTGTGCGACTGATGTTGATGTTCTGCGCTCTGCTGCTCAGTGGTTGCACCACTCAGGCACCGCTACCAACAGGCAACCCAACCCTGCCCCTGCCATTGCAACTGCACATCGAGCGCCAACAAGCCGAGCAACGTCAGGACTGGTTGCTGGTGATCCAGCGTGAAGGTCCCGGCATTCGCTGGTCGATGATGGACCCGCTGGGCATTCCTCAGGCACGTCAGCGACTGATCGACGGGCGCTGGCAGGCCGATGGCTTGCTGCCGCCCAATCCCGAAGCCCGAGAGTTATTCGCCGCGCTGCTGTTCGCCCTGACCCCGTCCGGCGAGCTGCTGCGCAATTACCCCGCCGCGCAGCAACAGGGCGATCAACGCTCCCTGCCGGCGCGCTGGGACATCCGCTATTCACAACCGTTGAGCTTCGAATTGAAACTGCCTCAAGGCCCGCACTACCGCGTTTCGCCCCTCGGTGAACCGACGCCATGACCGCCTACTTGAACGCCCTCGGCGTGATCTGCGCGCTGGGTCGAGACAAGCAAGAAGTCGCGCGCAATCTGTTCGCTGGCGACTGCTCCGGAATGCGTCGCGAATCCGGCTGGGTGCCGGAGCGTGAGTTGCCAGTGGCCGCGGTGCACGGTGAGTTGGCAGCGATTCCACCAGAACTCGCAGAACAGCGCAGCCGCAACAATCAGCTTTTGCTGGAAGCCGCGTTGCAGATCCGCGACGACATCGACCAGGCGATTCAGACCTACGGCCGCGAGCGCATCGGCGTGGTACTCGGCACCAGCACTTCGGGCATCGACGAGGCCAGTCGTGGTCTGGCGCATTTCCTTCGTGAGCAGCAGTTCCCGAGCGAGTATGCCTATGGGCAACAGGAGCTCGGCGCCCCGGCGAATTTCCTTGCCGACTGGCTGCAACTGAGCGGTCCGGCCTACGTGATTTCCACCGCGTGCACTTCCAGCGCACGAGCGCTGATGAGCGCGCAGCGCCTGCTTGATCTGGGCCTCTGCGATGCAGTGCTGTGCGGTGGCGTCGACAGCCTGTGCAAGCTGACCCTCAACGGTTTTTCGTCGCTGGAAGCGGTGTCCGATGAGCGCTGCAATCCGTTCTCGGCCAACCGCAACGGCATCAACATCGGCGAGGCCGCGGTGCTGTTCCTGATGAGCAAGCAACGTAACGACGGCCGGGCCATCGCCCTGCTCGGCGCTGGCGCCAGTTCCGATGCGCACCATATCTCGGCGCCGGAACCGAGCGGACGCGGTGCGCTGCAAGCGATGCAAAAAGCCTTGGGGCGCGCGCAGTTGCAGCCTGCGCAAATCAACTATCTGAACCTGCACGGCACCGCGACCCAACACAACGACGCCATGGAAAGCCTGGCGGTCGCCGCGCTGTTCCCCGACGGCGTCGCCTGCTCGTCGACCAAACCAATGACCGGTCACACGCTCGGTGCTGCCGGCGCGCTGGAAGCGGCGTTCTGCTGGCTGAGCCTGAGCGCTCACAACCCAGGCCACGCGCTACCGCCGCACGTCTGGGACGGCCAGCCCGATCCCGACCTGCCAGCGCTCAAGTGGGTGACCGCAAGTGAACCCCTGACGTCCATTGCACCTCGCTACCTGATGAGCAACTCGTTTGCCTTCGGGGGCAACAACGTCAGCCTGATTATCGGAGACGCCCCATGACCGACTGGCCGCTCGCCGAACTGTTGCCTCACGCAGGCGACATGATCCTGATCGACAAGATCACAAGCTTCGACGATGAACAGATCCATACCTGCCTCACGGTCAAGCCTGACGGCCTGTTCAACCTGCCCGACGGCAGTCTGCCGGCGTGGGTCGGCGTCGAGTTGATGGCACAAAGCGTCGCCGCGTTCGCCGGTTGTCATGCTCGGCGCAAAGGCAATCCGGTGGAACTGGGTTTCCTGCTCGGCACACGCAAGTTCGAGTGCAACGTCGAAGCATTTCCGGCCGGCAGCGAGCTGACCGTCCATGGCATCCGCTCGCTGGAGGATGACAACGGCATGGGTGTGTTCGAATGCCACATCACTGCGCCAGGCATCCAGGCCAGCGCCCGGTTGAACGTGTTCCGCCCGCCCCAGCCGTCCCAATATCTGCAACAGACACAGGAGTCGAACGATGACTGAATCCGTACTGGTCACCGGCTCCAGCCGTGGCATCGGCCGTGCCATTGCCTTGCGTCTGGCGCAGGCTGGGTACGACATCGTCCTGCATTGCCGCAGCGGCGTCGCCGAAGCCCAAGCGGTTCAGGCTGAAATTCAGGCCTTGGGACGCAACGCGCGCATCCTGCAGTTCGATGTTGCCGACCGCGAAGCCTGCAAAAGCATTCTTGAAGCCGACGTTGAGGCCAATGGCGCTTATTACGGCGTGGTGCTCAACGCCGGGCTGACCCGTGACGGTGCTTTTCCTGCGCTGAGCGACGACGATTGGGACGTGGTGCTACGCACCAACCTCGATGGTTTCTACAACGTCCTGCACCCAGTGATGATGCCGATGATCCGCCGCCGCGCCGCCGGTCGGATTGTCTGCATCACATCCGTATCGGGATTGATCGGCAATCGTGGCCAAGTCAACTACAGCGCCTCCAAGGCTGGCGTGATTGGCGCAGCAAAGGCATTGGCGATTGAACTGGGCAAGCGCAAAATCACCGTTAACTGCGTCGCCCCGGGCCTGATCGACACAGCGATGCTCGACGAAAACGTGCCGGTGGAAGAACTGATGAAAATGATCCCCGCGCAACGCATGGGCACCCCTGAAGAGGTCGCCAGTGCGGTGAATTTCCTGATGTCGGCGGAAGCCTCGTACATCACCCGCCAGGTCCTGGCGGTCAACGGAGGCTTGTGCTGATGAAGCGCGTCGTCGTCACCGGCATGGCCGGCATCACCTCGCTGGGCAGTGACTGGCAGACCATCGCCGGCAACTTCGCGGCCAACCGCAGCGGCATCCGCCGGATGGACGAGTGGGATCGCTTCAGCGAACTCAACACGCGTCTCGCCGGCCCTATCGATGATTTCGTCGTCCAGGCGCACTGGACCCGCAAGCAGTTGCGCAGCATGGGCCGGGTTTCGCGTCTGGCGGTCGGGGCGGCGGAAAAAGCCCTGGCCGACGCCGGCCTGCTCGGCGATGAATCGATCAAGGACGGGCGCATGGGCGTGGCCTGCGGGTCGTCCACCGGCAGCACCGACGAGATCAAGGCGTTCGGCAACATGCTGCTCAACTCGGTGGCCGAGGGCCTCAACGCCAACTCCTACGTGCGGATGATGCCGCACACCACTGCGGCGAATATCAGCATCTTCTTCGGCCTCACCGGCCGTTTGATTCCAACCTCCAGCGCCTGCACCAGCGGCAGCCAGGGCATCGGCTACGCGTATGAAGCGATCAAGTTCGGGCGCCTGCCGCTGATGCTCGCCGGCGGCGCCGAAGAACTCTGCCCGACCGAAGCGATGGTTTTCGACGCGCTCTACGCCACCAGCCTGAAAAACGACGCGCCACAGACCAGCCCGCGCCCTTACGACAAAGGCCGCGATGGTCTGGTGATCGGTGAAGGCGGCGGCATTCTGGTGCTCGAAGAGCTGGAACACGCCCTCGCGCGCGGTGCACATATCCACGCCGAGATCGTCGGTTTCGGCAGCAACGCCGACGGCCAGCACACCACCCGCCCCGAACAAACCACCATGCGCCGCGCGATGGAACTGGCGCTGGAAGACGCCGGACTGACGCCGGATGCCATCGGTTACGTCAATGGTCACGGCACCGCTACCGAACAGGGTGACATTGCCGAAACACAGGCGACCAGCAGCTTGTTCGGCGAACGCATGCCGATCAGCTCGCAGAAGAGTTTCCTCGGCCACACGCTCGGGGCCTGCGGAGCGCTGGAGTCGTGGTTCAGCATCGAAATGCTCAACCGCGACCTGTACGTGCACACGTTCAACCTCGATGAGGTCGATCCGCACTGCGGCAAGCTCGATTACCTGCGCGGTGAATTCCGCCAGATGAGCAACGAATACGTGATGAACAACAATTTCGCTTTTGGTGGCGTCAACACCTCGTTGATTTTCCGCCGCTGGCCGCAACCGAATTAATCCAGGTCAAGGAGACCTCCATGCACTTCAAGAAACTCGCTGCCGCCGCCCTTCTGCTCTGCGTCCTGCCGGCGGTGAGCCAGGCCCGTGACACGGCGGTTTACCTGCCGTTCGACAAAGCCGTCGCCGAAGCGACCCGCTCCGGTAAAATCGATGGCAGCGTGAAGTTCTACCTGGCCGGCAACACCCCTGCCGGCAAGGTCACCGTACTCAGCTCCGGCGCCGTGACCAACAAGAAAACCAACGCCTTCAACAAGTCCGACCAGGTCGCCTGCGAGTGGGTCGTGCAATCGGCCATCATCAGCCTGCACCAGGCCGCGAAGAGCGCCGGCGCCAACGCGGTGACCAACATCGTCAGCTTCTACAAGAGCAACGAGCGCAAGGACCCGCAAACCTACGAATGCCACGCCGGCGCGATCATGGCGGGCGTTGCGTTGAAGGGAGATCTGGCGAAGGTTCAGTAAACGCCAGAAACGACAAAGGGCGTCTTTCGGCGCCTTTTTACAGACAGGTTGGCTTGTACAAGTTGTAGCCCTTCATGCAACCACTTCAAGTGCGCCAGTCTGTAGCGGGGGAGTCACTTAGGGCCACTTCGTGCCCCAGCGGGAGCAAGCTCCCTCGCCACAAAAGAGCTGTTCAGCGCCTTCTTCACTTTCAGCATCTACACTCGATCAAGCAGGCCAACGCACCACACCTGCAAGAACGGCGAGCCCCCATCGATCAAACACTCGCGGTTCTCTTTCATCGTCAAGGAGATGACCATGCAAGTGAAAGCCCTGATCGCCGCCGTCCTTTTCAGCCTGCTGCCCAGTGCCAGCCATGCGACCAATCTGATGTACATGCCATTCGAAACAGTGTTGTCGCAGGCAATTCGCGCCGGGCGACTGGATGGCAGCGTTATGTTTTATCTGGTTGGCAATGGGCCGCAGGGAACTCAACAGTTGCTAAAGCGGGGAGTGGTCAGTGATCTGAGCACCAACGGCTTCAACAAGAGTGATCAGTTCTCGTGCGAGTGGGTGTTGCAGTCGAACCTGATCAAGTTGCAGGCCGAGGCCAAGCGGGTCGGGGCGAACGCAGTGACCAATATCGTCAGTTATTACGACCAGCATGTGCGCAAGGATTTGAATACGTATGAGTGTCGAGCGGGGATTTTTGTCACGCGGGTGGCGTTGAAGGGGGATTTGGTGCGGTTGCCTTGAGAAGTTTGGGGTTGAACGGACGTCATCGCTGGCAAGCCAGCTCCCACAGGGTTGTGGGTGTACACAGAGAATGTGAACAACACTGAAACCTGTGGGAGCTGGCTTGCCAGCGATTGACGGCGTAGCCGTCAGGCTTCTTCGACCTTACGTGTGAGCAGTTCGACAAACGCCTTGGCCATCGGCGATTTCTGATCCTTGCGCTGCACCAGCCACACGGCCGACACCGCTTCAGGATCGAGCAATGGCCGGTAGACCACGCCGTCGATGCGCATTCGCTGGTAGGACGCCGGCAATACCGACACCCCCAACCCCGCCGCCACCAGACCGATGATGGTCATGGCCTCACCGGCCTCTTGGGCGAAATGCGGGCTGAAACCGGAATCGCGCGCAAGGCTGAGCAATTGTGCGTAGAGGCCACTGCCGTAGCTGCGCGGGAAGAACACGAAAGGCTCCAGCGCCAGCGCCGAAAGAAACAAGCCATCCTCGCTGCCCTGCGTCAACGGATGCTTGGAACCGAGCACCGCCACCAACGGTTCTCGCATCAGCTCGACCACGCTCAACGAATCCGGCAAACCCAGCGGGCGCATGATGCCGACTTCAATTGATTCGTCGACCAGCGCTTCAGCGACTTGGGTGCTGCTCATCTCGCGCAAATTCAAATGCACTGCCGGGAAACGCTGACGAAATGAAAAGATCGCCTGCGGAATGGTCGAGTTGAACGGTGCCGACGAGGTGAAGCCGATCTTCAACTCACCGAGTTCGCCGAGTTGCGCGCGGCGGGCGACATCCGCCGCTTTATCGACCTGCGCCAGCACCAGCCGCGCCTCTTCCAAAAACAATCTGCCGGCCTCACTCAGCTCGACACGACGATTGGTCCGTTCGAACAGGCGTGCGCCGACCTCTCGTTCCAGCGCCTGAATCTGCTGGCTCAGCGGTGGCTGGGAGATGCCCAGCACCTGTGCGGCGCGGCCGAAATGCAGTTCTTCGGCGACGGCGATGAAGTAGCGCAGGTGACGCAATTCCATGGAAACCCCATTAGGTCGTTAAAGCTATCAAACAGGTCGAACAATATATTGGATAGAAACATTAGCCAGCTATATGATTTTTTCATTGCCTGCCTGGCCGTGCCCTCCGAGGTCTGAAGTGAAAACTGCTGTCGCGCCCTTAGCCCATGAAGTCCCGCCTGCTGCTGCGGACGATGTCGTCGCCGAGCTGCAAGAGATCTACATCGAAAAAGGCACGCCGATGTTCATGCGCACGGTGCTGGCGCTGTTCAGCGGCGGGTTCGCGACGTTTGCGCTGCTGTATTGCGTGCAGCCGATGATGCCGCTGCTGTCTCACGAATACGGGATCAACGCGGCCCAGAGCAGCCTGATTCTGTCGGTGGCCACCGGCATGCTCGCCATTGGTTTGCTGATCACCGGGCCGATTTCCGACCGGGTCGGGCGTAAACCGGTGATGGTTGCCGCACTCTTCGCGGCCGCGCTGTGCACCATGGCCAGTGCGATGATGCCGAGCTGGCACGGCGTGCTGATCATGCGCGCGCTGATCGGTTTGTCGTTGAGTGGTCTGGCGGCGGTGGCAATGACCTATCTGAGCGAAGAGATTCATCCGCAGCACATCGGCCTGGCGATGGGTTTGTACATCGGCGGCAACGCGATTGGCGGGATGAGCGGGCGCTTGATCACTGGCGTATTGATCGACTTCGTCAGCTGGCACACCGCGATGCTGGTAATCGGTGGTCTGGCGATGATTGCAGCAGCGGTGTTCTGGAAGATCCTCCCCGAGTCGCGCAACTTCCGTTCACGCTCACTGCATCCGCGCAGCTTGCTCGACGGCTTCACCATGCACTTTCGCGACGCCGGTCTGCCGCTGTTGTTTCTTGAGGCGTTCGTGCTGATGGGTGCGTTCGTCACGCTGTTCAACTACATCGGCTATCGCTTGCTGGCCGCGCCGTACAACCTTGATCAAGTGTTCGTCGGCTTGCTGTCGGTGGTGTACCTGTCGGGTATCTACAGCTCGGCGAAAATCGGCTCGCTGGCGGACCAACTGGGCCGGCGCAAGGTGTTGTGGGCGACCATTGCGCTGATGTTCGTCGGCCTCGCGCTGACAATGTTCACGTCGCTGCTGCTGGTGATCGTCGGCATGTTGATTTTCACTTTTGGCTTCTTCGCCGCGCACTCGGTGGCGAGCAGCTGGATCGGCCGTCGGGCGATCAAAGCCAAAGGCCAGGCGTCGTCGTTGTACCTGTTCAGCTACTACGCCGGGTCGAGCATTGCCGGGACGGCGGGCGGGGTGTTCTGGCATTTGGGTGGGTGGAACGGGATTGGGCTGTTTATCGGTGCGCTGTTGCTGGTGGCACTGTTGGTGGCGTTGAAACTGGCGAAGTTGCCGCCACTGGGCGGCGTGAAGGCCTGACACTCCTACATCAAAAACAAAAACGCCCGGCAATGCCGGGCGTTTTCTATTGCGTGTCGATCACTCGTGATACTGCGCCGACAACTCATGCACAGCGCGCAGGAAAGCGCCAGCGTGTTCCGGGTCGACTTCCGGAGTGATGCCGTGGCCGAGGTTGAACACGTGGCCGCTGCCCTTGCCGTAGCTGGCCAGAATGCGCCCGACTTCGGTGCGGATGGCTTCCGGTTTGGCGTAAAGCACGGTCGGGTCCATGTTGCCTTGCAGGGCAACCTTGTCACCAACACGAGCGCGGGCGTTGCCGATGTCGCAGGTCCAGTCCAGGCCCAGTGCGTCGGCGCCGGCCTCGGCGATGCTTTCCAGCCATAGGCCGCCGTTCTTGGTGAACAGGATCACCGGCACCTTGCGACCGTCATTTTCGCGGATCAGGCCGCTGACGATTTTCTTCATGTAGGCCAGGGAGAATTCCTGATACGCCGCCGCCGACAGGTTTCCGCCCCATGTATCGAAAATCTGCACCGCTTGCGCGCCGGCCATGATCTGGCCATTGAGGTACGAGATCACCGACTGCGCCAGTTTATCCAGCAGCAGGTGCATGGCTTGCGGGTTGTCGTAGAGCATGGCTTTGGTCTTGCGGAAGTCTTTCGACGAGCCGCCTTCAACCATGTAGGTCGCCAAAGTCCACGGGCTGCCGGAGAAGCCGATCAGCGGCACACGGCCGTTCAGTTCGCGACGGATGGTGCTGACCGCATCCATCACATAGCCGAGGTCTTTGTGCGGATCCGGAATCGGCAGAGCTTCGATGTCGGCCATCGTGCTGACGACTTTCTTGAAGCGTGGGCCTTCACCGGTCTCGAAGTACAGGCCTTGGCCCATGGCATCGGGGATGGTGAGGATGTCGGAGAACAGGATCGCCGCGTCCAGTTGTGGATAGCGGTCGAGCGGTTGCATGGTGACTTCGCAAGCGAACTCCGGATTCATGCACAGGCTCATGAAGTCACCGGCGTGGGCACGGCTGGCACGGTATTCCGGCAGATAGCGGCCGGCCTGACGCATCATCCACACGGGGGTAACGTCTACAGGTTGCTTGAGCAGGGCGCGCAGGAAACGGTCGTTCTTCAGGGCAGTCATGTCGGCATCCGGAAAAAAAGTGCGGGCATTTTCTCAGAGCGCGAGGCAAAAGGCACGGATGCAGGTCAGCCTTTTGTCTATCGGGTCAATTTATTGCTTTGGAACACTAACTTTGTAACACCACAAAACACTGTGGGAGCTGGCTTGCCAGCGATGCAGACACCTCGGTGTATCCAGATAAACCGAGGTGATGCTATCGCTGGCAAGCCAGCTCCCACAGGTATTGTGGTGCAGTTTCGAACCGGGGTTTAGACGCCCAGGTAATCGAGGATCCCTTCAGCCGCATTGCGGCCTTCGAAGATTGCCGTCACCACAAGATCCGAACCGCGCACCATATCGCCACCCGCAAAGATCTTCGGGTTACTGGTCTGGTGCTTGTACTGACCTTGCTCAGGCGCAACAACACGGCCCTGGCTATCAGTCTGAATCTCGAACTGCTCGAACCACGGCGACGGGCTTGGACGGAAACCAAAGGCGATAACCACGGCATCGGCCGGGATGATCTCTTCGGAGCCCGGGATCGGCTCGGGGCTGCGACGGCCACGGGCGTCCGGTTCGCCGAGACGGGTCTCGACCACCTTTACGCCTTCGACCTTGTCTTCGCCGACGATCGCAATTGGCTGGCGGTTGTAGAGGAATCTCACGCCTTCTTCCTTGGCGTTTTTCACCTCTTTGCGCGAGCCGGGCATGTTGGCTTCGTCACGACGATAAGCACAGGTCACCGACTTGGCGCCCTGGCGGATCGAGGTGCGGTTGCAGTCCATCGCCGTGTCACCACCACCGAGCACCACAACCTTTTTGCCTTTCATGTCGACGAAATCTTCCGGCGACTTTTCAAAGCCCAGGTTGCGGTTGACGTTGGCGATCAGGAAGTCCAGCGCGTCATAAACGCCCGGCAGGTCCTCACCGGCAAAACCGCCCTTCATGTAGGTGTAAGTGCCCATGCCCATGAACACCGCATCGTATTCGGCGAGCAGTTGCTCCATGGTCACGTCTTTGCCGACTTCGGTATTGAGGCGGAACTCGATGCCCATGCCGGTGAAGACTTCGCGACGATTGCTCAGCACGCTCTTTTCCAGCTTGAACTCGGGGATGCCGAAGGTCAGCAGACCGCCAATTTCCGGGTACTTGTCGAACACTACCGGGGTCACGCCGCCGCGCACCAGCACGTCGGCACAACCCAGGCCCGCTGGGCCAGCACCGATGATCGCGACACGTTTGCCGGTCGGTTTGACCTTGGACATGTCCGGGCGCCAGCCCATGGCGAAGGCGGTGTCGGTGATGTACTTCTCGACCGAACCGATGGTCACCGCGCCGAAACCGTCGTTGAGGGTGCAGGCACCCTCGCACAGACGATCCTGTGGGCACACCCGCCCGCACACTTCCGGCAGGGTGTTGGTCTGGTGCGACAGTTCGGCGGCCTGAAGGATGTTGCCCTCGGCCACCAGCTTCAGCCAGTTGGGAATGAAGTTGTGCACCGGGCACTTCCATTCGCAATACGGGTTGCCGCACCCCAGGCCGCGGTGGGCCTGGTCGGCCGACTGCTGGGGTTTGAACGGGTCGTAGATCTCGACGAACTCTTTCTTGCGTGGACGCCACAGTTTCTTCTTCGGCTCTTTGCGCCCGACCTCGATGA
>NZ_JBIWAL010000034.1:0-56464 GCF_044760045.1 Pseudomonas sp. NPDC098747
GCTTGACCACTTCCTCGGCTGCGAAGGCAGCTTCCAGAACGATCCAGCACTCAGCGCGCTTGGCTTTTTCACGGGACAGCTTGGTTTCACCAAAACCGTCTTCAACCGAGTCCAGAGCAACGTGAACTTCGTCACCGACATTGATAGTCAGATCGCCAGCGTCGTTGTAGAACTGCTCAAGCGGGATGAGTGCTTCAGACTTCAGGCCAGCGTGAACGGTTACCCAGCGAGCCTGGTAATCGATATCAACGATAACACCTGTGATGATGGAGCCTGCCTGAAGGTTCAGGGTTTTTAGGCTTTCTTCAAAGAGTTCCGCAAAGCTTTCGCTCATTTTAATTCCTGTAAATGAGGGCGAAGGATACGCCCATCTCCACACCCCAGACGGTGTGGGTTAGTTTCATATAGAAGAAGTGCCGCAGGACTATGACTGGTCCCCTGCGACCTTCTTGGTCACCCGGCGATATCGCGAATGGCGATCTCGCTCATGATGCGTTCAAGCACCTGATCGATGGACAACTCCGTGGAATCCAGCTGTATGGCATCAGCCGCCGGTTTGAGCGGGGCTACTGCGCGCTGGGTATCACGCTCATCGCGTGCACGGATCTCATCTAGCAGACTCGACAGACTAACACCCTCGACTTTGCCCTTCAACTGCAAATATCGACGGCGAGCCCGCTCCTCGGCACTGGCGGTCAGGAAAATTTTCAGCGGTGCGCCAGGAAACACCACCGTACCCATGTCGCGACCATCCGCCACCAGACCCGGCGCCTCCTGAAATGCGCGTTGACGCTGCAGCAGCGCCTCGCGCACTGCGGGCAATGCAGCCACTTGCGAAGCGCCGGAACCGACGCTTTCAGTGCGAATGACATCGCTGACTTCGTCACCTTCCAGAATGATGCGCTGCAGCTGACCGTCGGTCGCCGCGATGAACTGCACATCCAGATGAGCGGCAAGTTTCTTCAGCAGCTCTTCATTGGTCAGATCGACACCATGGTTGTGCGCAGCAAACGCCAGCAAGCGGTAAAGCGCACCGGAATCCAGCAGGTTCCAGCCCAGACGCTTGGCCAGAATCCCGGCTACCGTGCCTTTGCCCGAGCCGCTTGGCCCATCAATGGTGATGACCGGTGCAATGTATTTCACGACTGAGCCTCTTGTGCCACACGAATACCGACCTGCGCGCACAGCGCGAGGAAGTTCGGGAACGATGTCGCAACGTTGGCGCAATCATGGATGCGAATCGGTGCAGTGGCGCGCAGCGAAGCCACACTGAAAGCCATGGCGATACGGTGATCGCCGTGACCATGCACTTCGCCGCCGCCGATCTGGCCGCCGTCGATGATGATGCCGTCCGGGGTCGGTTCGCACTTGACGCCCAGCGCCAGCAAACCGTCCGCCATGACCTGGATACGATCCGATTCCTTGACCCGCAGTTCTTCGGCGCCGGTCAGCACCGTACGCCCTTCGGCACAGGCGGCCGCCACAAACAGTACCGGGAACTCGTCAATGGCCAGCGGAACCAGCTCCTCCGGGATCTCGATACCCTTGAGCTTAGCTGCTCGTACGCGCAGGTCAGCCACGGGTTCGCCACCGACTTCGCGCTGGTTTTCCAGCGTGATGTCCGCACCCATCAGGCGCAGGATGTCGATAACACCGGTGCGGGTCGGGTTGATGCCGACGTGCTCAAGCACCAGCTCGGAACCTTCAGCGATCGAAGCAGCCACCAGGAAGAACGCGGAAGACGAGATGTCGCCCGGCACTTCGATATGGGTTGCGGTCAACTTGCCGCCGGACTCGACCGAAGCGGTGGCGCCTTCAACGCTCACCGGGTAACCGAAGCCACGCAGCATGCGCTCGGTGTGGTCGCGGGTGGGTGCAGGCTCGGTGACGGTGGTCTTGCCTTCAGCGTACAGACCAGCAAGCAGCAAGCAGGATTTCACCTGAGCACTGGCCATCGGCATGGTGTAGGTCAGGCCTTTGAGCTTGTGACCGCCACGAATGGTCATCGGCGGACGCCCTTCGGCGGCGGTTTCAATCACGGCGCCCATTTCACGCAGCGGATTGGCCACGCGATTCATTGGACGCTTGGACAGCGAAGCATCGCCGGTCAGGGTGCTGTCGAAGTTCTGCGCCGCCAACAGGCCAGACAGCAGACGCATCGATGTACCGGAGTTGCCCAGATAGATCGGGCCCGGCGCAGGTTTCAGACCGTGCAGGCCGACACCGTGAATAGTTACGCGGCCGTGATGCGGGCCTTCGATGACCACGCCCATGTCGCGGAACGCCTGCAAGGTTGCCAGGGCGTCTTCGCCCTCAAGGAAACCTTCGACTTCGGTGACGCCTTCGGCCAGCGAACCGAGCATGATCGAACGGTGGGAAATGGATTTGTCACCCGGTACGCGAATCCGACCGGACAGGCGGCCACCCGGTTGAGCCAGGAAGATCTGATCGTTGGAATTCATAGCGTCCACATCGGCCCTGCGGGCCTGGATTTTACTGAAATGCTCACGGGCAACCCGGGCGCGAGTGAAAACGCCCAACAATTGGTGCCCATCCCCTGCATCGACCGCGTCGCGCAAGGCGTCGAGGTCGCTACGAAATGTATCGAGTGTGCGCAGAACAGCCTCGCGGTTGGCGAGGAAGATGTCGTGCCACATCACCGGGTCGCTTCCGGCGATTCTTGTGAAATCGCGAAAACCACCGGCAGCGTAACGGAAGATCTCAAGGTTTTCATTGCGCTTGGCCAACGAGTCGACCAGACCGAAGGCCAGCAGATGCGGCAGATGGCTGGTTGCGGCGAGCACTTCATCGTGACGCTCGACCTGCATGTGCTCGACATCGGCGCCCAATTCGCGCCACAACCGATCAACGATCGCCAGCGCATCCGGATCGGTTTGCTCGAGCGGCGTCAAGATCACTTTATGGCGACGAAACAGTTCGGCATTGGAGGCCTCCACCCCGCTCTGCTCGGAGCCGGCAATCGGATGGCCTGGCACAAACCGCGCCGGCACGCCACCAAACGCCTCGGTCGCCGCGCGCACCACATTGCCTTTGGCGCTTCCAACATCGGTCAGAATCGCTTGACCCAGATCCATGCTCGCCAAACGCGCGAGCACTTTTTCCATGGCCAGAATCGGCACCGCCAACTGAATCACATCAGCGCCCTGGCATGCAGCCGTCAGGTCGTCTTCGCAGCGATCCACCACGCCCAACTCGACCGCCAGCTTGCGCGATTGCGGATCGAGATCAACCCCGACCACTTCGCGGCAAACACCGCTTTCACGCAAGCCTTTGGCAAACGAACCACCGATCAACCCCAGGCCGACCACTACAAGGCGACCGATCATAGGTGCAGCAGATTGCATTGCAGTGACATCACCCACGAGCCAGAACCTTGCGCAACGCTTCAAGGAAGCGGCTGTTTTCCGCCGGCAGGCCGATGGTGATCCGCAGGTGATTCGGCATGCCGTAATTGGCCACCGGACGCACGATCACACCTTCAGCCAGCAAACCCTGGAACACCGGAGCCGCCACCTGAGCGAGATCGACGCAGATAAAGTTGCCTTTGGACTCGATCCAGCCCAGACCAAGCTCACGGAAACCCGCCTGCAACTGCTGCATACCGGACTCGTTGAGCTGCCGGCTTTGCGCCAGATATTCCTCATCCTTCAGCGCCGCACAAGCTGCCGCCAGCGCCAGGCTGTTGACGTTGAATGGCTGGCGAACACGGTTCAGCACATCTGCCACTACCGGAGTCGACAGACCGTAGCCGACGCGCAGTGCCGCCAGACCATAAGCCTTGGAGAAGGTGCGCGAAACCAGCAGGTTCGGGTATGCCGCGAGGAAGTCCAGACCATCCGGCAAGTCGCTGCCTTCGGCGTACTCGATGTAAGCCTCGTCCAGCACCACCAGCACATGCTCAGGAACATCCTGCAGAAACTCGTCCAGCGCCTCGGCACCGAACCAGGTGCCGGTCGGGTTGTTCGGATTGGCGATAAACACCACGCGGGTGTTGGCATCGATGGCCGCCAGCATCGCAGGCAGGTCGTGCCCCCAATCCTTGGCAGGCACCACTTTGGCTTGGGCGCCCACCGCTTGAGTCGCGATCGGATACACCGCGAACGCATGTTCGCTGAACACGGCGTTGAGGCCCGGCGCCAGATAGGCGCGCGCCACCAGCTCAAGAATGTCGTTGGAGCCATTGCCCAGCGTGACCTGGTTCAGCTCGACGCGGCACTGCTCGGCCAGCAGGGACTTGAGTGCGAAACCGTTGCCGTCCGGATAGCGGGTCAGCTCGGCCAGCTCTTCGCGAATCGCCGCCAAGGCTTTCGGACTGGCGCCCAATGGGTTTTCGTTGCTTGCCAGTTTGACGATTTTCGCCGGATCCAGATCCAGCTCGCGCGCCAGTTCGTCCACAGGCTTGCCCGGTACGTACGGCGAAAGTTGTTGCACGCCCGGCTGTGCCAGAGCGAGGAAATTGCCACTCATTACTACCGCCCCTTACAGAACTGCTTTCGGGTAGGAACCCAGCACTTTGAGTGCTACTGCTTCCTGACTGATCTTTTCCAGCACACCTTTGATCAACGGATCACGGTGGTGGCCGACGAAGTCGATGAAGAACACGTAGGTCCATTTGCCGCTGCGCGACGGCCGGGTTTCGATCCGGGTCAGGTCGATCCCGTTGTCATGGAACGGCACCAGCAGCTCGTGGAGCGCGCCGGGCTTGTTGCTCATGGACACGATGATCGAGGTCTTGTCGTCGCCGGTTGGCGGCACTTCCTGGTTACCGATCATCAGGAAGCGCGTGGAGTTGTCCGGGCGATCTTCGATCTTTTCGGCCAGACGCGTCAGGCCATACAGCCCCGCTGCCATGTCACCGGCAATCGCTGCCGAATTCCACTCGCCTTTTACCCGCTTGGCCGCTTCGGCATTGCTGGACACTGCAACGCGCTCGACATTCGGGTAATGCGCGTCCAGCCACTTGCGGCACTGGGCCAGTGACTGAGCGTGGGAATAGATGCGGCTGATGCTGTCGGTCTTGGTGTTTTCACCGACCAACAGGTGATGATGAATGCGCAGCTCGACTTCGCCACAGATCACCATGTCGTGTTCGAGGAAGCTGTCGAGGGTGTGGTTGACCGCGCCTTCGGTGGAGTTTTCCACCGGCACCACGCCAAAATTCACCGCACCAGCCGCCACTTCACGGAACACTTCGTCGATCGCTGCCATTGGCTTGCTGATCACCGCGTGACCGAAGTGTTTCATGGCCGCAGCCTGGGTGAAGGTGCCTTCAGGGCCGAGGTAAGCCACTTTCAGCGGCTGCTCCAGCGCGAGGCAGGAAGACATGATTTCGCGGAACAACCGCGCCATTTCTTCGTTGCCCAACGGCCCCTGATTGCGCTCCATCACCCGTTTGAGCACCTGAGCTTCGCGCTCAGGACGATAGAACACCGGCACTTCGCCTTCGGCCAGCGAGGCCATCTTTACGCGCGCGACTTCCTGGGCGCAACGCGCACGCTCACTGATCAGCTCCATGACTTTGGTGTCCAGAGCGTCAATGCGAACGCGCAGTGCCTTGAGTTCTTGCTCGGACATCAGCCGTGTTCCTTCTCGAATTCAGCCATGTACGCCACCAGCGCGTTAACGGCGGTGATGTCAACGGCGTTGTAGATGGAGGCGCGCATGCCGCCCACAGAGCGGTGGCCCTTGAGGTTGAGCAGACCGCGCTCTTCGGCACCGACCAGGAACGGCTTGTCGAGACGATCATCGGCCAGACGGAACGGGACGTTCATCCACGAGCGATCCGACTTGTTGATCGGGTTGCTGTAGAGGCCGCTGGCGTCGATGAAGTCGTACAGCGTGCGCTGTTTGGTGTCATTCAGCTTGGCGATGGCTTCGACGCCACCCTGCTCTTTCAGCCACTGGAACACCAGACCGGACAGATACCAGGCCAGGGTCGGCGGCGTGTTGTACATCGAGCCGTTGTCGGCCGCGACCTTGTAATCGAGCATGGTCGGGCATAGCGCACGAGCCTTGCCCAACAAGTCTTCGCGGATGATGTTGACGACGATGCCGCTTGGGCCGATGTTCTTTTGTGCGCCGGCGTAAATCATGCCGAAACGCGAGATATCGACTGGACGCGACAGAATGTCCGAAGACATGTCAGCGACCAGCGGCACGTCACCGACTTCCGGGATCCACTGGAATTCCAGACCGCCGATAGTTTCGTTCGGCGCGTAGTGAACGTAAGCGGCGTCTTTCGACAGGTTCCACTCGTTCTGGCCCGGAATGGCGAAATAGTCGTAAGGCTTGGCGGTGGCGGCAACTTTGACATGGCCGTAACGCGAGGCCTCTTCGATGGCTTTCTGCGACCAGATACCGGTGTCGATATAGTCGGCCGAGCCACCTTCAGGCAGCAGGTTGAGTGGAATCTGCGCAAATTGCTGGCTGGCACCACCTTGCAGAAACAGCACTTTGTAGTTCGACGGGATATTCAGCAGGTCACGCAGATCCTGCTCGGCCTGGGTCGCAATGGACACGAACTCATCGCTGCGATGGCTCATTTCCATGACCGACAAGCCCTTGCCGTGCCAATCAAGGAGTTCACCCTGGGCGCGCTGCAGGACAGCTTCAGGAAGCGCCGCAGGACCGGCGCAGAAGTTATAGGCTCGCTTGCTCACATCCAATCTCGCTCTGATTTGGTGGTATCACATATCAGTCGGCGCCGATCTCATGTGGGAGCGAGCTTGCTCGCGAAGACGGATTGACATTAAACAGCGATGTCACCTGACACTCCGCATTCGCGAGCAAGCTCGCTCCCACAAGGGTCTTGATGGGCGTCGAAATTTCATACCGAACAAATAACAAGGGGGCGAATTCTCATCCGCCCCCCTCGCTTGTCCGCTTATTCTTGCGGTTCTTCGTCTGCTGCGGCGTCGAGCTGCTGGTCTTCGACTGCGTCGTCGATCACGACATTGCCTTCGAACTCCTCGCCCTCTTCACCTTCGAGCTCTTCACCTTCAACTTCCGAAGGCTCCTGAACCCGCTCCAGGCCGACCAGGGTTTCATCCTTGGCCAGTTTGATCAGCGTTACACCTTGAGTGTTACGACCCAGGCTCGACACTTCGTCGACACGGGTACGCACCAGAGTGCCCTGATCGGAGATCAGCATGATCTCTTCGCCGTCCTGCACCTGAACCGCGCCGACCAGACGGCCGTTACGCTCGTTGCTGACCATGGCGATAACGCCCTGACCGCCACGCTTGTATTCAGGGAACTCGGTGATGGCCGTACGCTTGCCATAACCGCGCGCGGAAGCGGTAAGAATCTCGCTGCCTTCTTCTGGAATCAGCATGGAAATCAACTTCTGCCCTTCCGGCAGACGCATACCACGCACACCGCGGGCGGTACGGCCCATGGCGCGAACTTCGGATTCCTTGAAGCGAGTGACCTTGCCGCCGTCGGAGAACAGCATGATTTCCTGTTCGCCATCAGTAACGGCGGCGGAAATCAGGATGTCGCCTTCGTCCAGCTCCAGCGCGATCAGACCAACGCTACGCTGACGGCTGAAGGCCACCAGCGGGGTCTTCTTGACGGTACCGTTGGCGGTCGACATGAAGATGAACGGTGCCTTCTTGCGGTCGGCAGCCTTGATGCGTGCACGGCGCTCTTCGTCGGTTTCGTTGCTGTTTTCGATTTCTTCTACATCAGCCTCGACGCCTTCGGCTTCTTCTTCGTCAGCCTGACGCTTCATGGCTTCAAGATCGACCGGCAGCATGGTGGTGATGTATTCGCCCTCGCTCAATGGCAAGAGGTTGACCAACGGACGACCACGGGCAGCGCGGGACGCTTCCGGGATCTCGTAGGTCTTGAGCCAGTACACCTTGCCCTTGCTGGAGAACAGCAGCAGCGTGGTGTGGCTGTTGGCAACCAGCAGGTGAGCGATGTAGTCCTCATCCTTGACGCCGGTCGCCGATTTGCCTTTACCGCCACGACGCTGAGCCTGGTAAGCAGCCAATGGCTGAGTCTTGGCGTAGCCACCGTGGGAGATGGTCACGACGCGCTCTTCTTCCGGGATCATGTCGCCCAGGGTCAGATCAAGGCGTGCATCGAGAATTTCGGTGCGACGCACATCGCCGTATTCGGCACGGATCACTTCCAGCTCTTCGCGGATCACTTCCATCAGGCGCACAGCGCTATTGAGGATGCGGATCAGCTCACCGATCTGGTTGAGGATCTCTTGATACTCGGCCAGCAGCTTTTCGTGTTCCAGACCGGTCAGACGGTGCAGACGCAGTTCCAGAATGGCTTGCGCCTGTTCTGGCGAAAGGAAGTACTTGCCTTCGCGCAGACCGTATTGCGGATCGAGCGTCTCCGGACGGCATGAATCCGCACCGGCGCGCTCAACCATCGCGACCACGGCAGAGGATTCCCACGCGGTCTTGATCAGCGCTTCCTTGGCTTCCGACGGAGTCGGCGAAGCCTTGATCAGGGCGATAACCGGGTCGATGTTCGACAGGGCAACCGCTTGACCTTCAAGAATGTGACCACGTTCGCGAGCTTTGCGCAGTTCGAACACGGTACGACGGGTGACAACTTCGCGACGGTGACGAACGAAGGCTTCGAGCAGATCCTTGAGGTTGAGGATCCGCGGACGGCCGTCGATCAGCGCAACGATGTTGATGCCGAATACCGCTTGCAACTGGGTCTGGGCGTAGAGGTTGTTGAGGATCACCTCAGGCACTTCGCCGCGACGCAGTTCGATCACGACGCGCATACCGTCCTTGTCGGACTCGTCGCGCAGTTCGGTGATGCCTTCAAGCTTCTTCTCTTTAACCAGCTCGGCGATCTTCTCGATCAGACGCGCCTTGTTCAACTGGTAAGGGAGTTCGGTGATGACGATCTGCTGACGGCCACCGACCTTGTCGATGTCTTCAATGATCGAGCGGGCACGCATGTAAATGCGCCCACGACCGGTACGGTAGGCTTCGATGATACCGGCGCGACCGTTAATGATCGCGGCGGTCGGGAAGTCTGGACCAGGGATGTATTGCATCAGCTCATCGACGGTCAGCTCAGGGTTGTCGATAAGCGCCAGGCAACCGTCGATGACTTCACCGAGGTTGTGCGGCGGAATATTGGTCGCCATGCCCACGGCGATACCACTGGAACCGTTGACCAGCAGGTTGGGGATCCGGGTCGGCATGACCGCCGGGATCATCTCGGTGCCGTCGTAGTTCGGCACCCAGTCCACGGTTTCTTTGTGCAGGTCAGCCAGCAGCTCGTGCGCCAGCTTGGTCATGCGTACTTCGGTGTATCGCATGGCCGCGGCGTTGTCGCCGTCCACCGAACCGAAGTTGCCCTGACCGTCGACCAGCAGGTAGCGCAGGGAGAAAGGCTGAGCCATGCGGACGATGGTGTCGTACACCGCAGTATCACCGTGCGGGTGATACTTACCGATCACGTCGCCGACAACACGGGCAGATTTCTTGTACGGCTTGTTGTAGTCGTTACCCAGCTCGCTCATCGCGAACAGTACGCGACGGTGCACGGGCTTGAGGCCATCGCGCGCATCCGGCAGTGCACGGCCGACGATCACGCTCATCGCGTAGTCGAGGTAGGACTGCTTCAGCTCGTCTTCGATATTGACCGGGAGGATTTCTTTGGCCAGTTCGCCCATGAGAAGCCTGATTCCTTTTTCTGGTGAAACTTCGTCATATCCATGTGGGAGCAACGAAGCTCGTCGGGCACGGCCGAGTGCCGTGCGCCGACTTACGACAAATCAACAATCCGGAGAGTGGATTTGCGCAGTAAAGACAGCTCCGTGGAGCTGCCTCGGAAAACGCCGGATGTTATCACAAAGGCCGCCACGCACCTATCCCCCAGACGCGCATGGAGCATAGTTAGTTGACTGGTGACAGGCTTAAAGGGGACGAGAGAGGCTCAGAGCTTCTTTGAATGCAGAATTCGGGCTTGGTTTATGGATGTTTATTGACTTTAAGGCCCCCTTCGCGAGCAAGCTCGCTCCCACAGGGTTCTGCGGCGATCACAAAACATGTGGGAGCGAGCTTGCTCGCGAAGGGGGCAACGCAGGCAACGAGCCAATTAATGCAGGCGCTTGCGACACATCAACTGGGCCATTTTTGCCGTGTCCGGCCGCTCGACGATGCCCTTTTCGGTAACGATGGCATCGATCAGGTCTGCCGGCGTCACATCAAACACCGGGTTGAACGCCTCAACGTCCGCACCGACACGCTTGCCGCCGACTTCCAGCAACTCGGCGCCATCGCGCTCTTCAATCGGGATTTCGTCGCCACTGGCCAGATTCATGTCGATGGTCGAACTCGGCGCTACCACCATGAAACGCACGCCATGGTGCATGGCATTGACCGCCAGTTGATAGGTGCCGATCTTGTTGGCAACGTCGCCATTGGCGGTGATCCGGTCAGCACCGACGATCACCCAGGTCACACCTTTGGTTTTCATGATGTGCGCGGCGGCGGAGTCGGCGTTCAAGGTCACCGGGATGCCTTCGTTAGCCAGTTCCCACGCCGTCAGGCGCGAGCCCTGTAACCATGGCCGGGTTTCGTCGGCATAAACGCGCTCGACCATCCCTTCCAGAAATGCCCCTCGAATGACGCCCAGTGCCGTACCGAAACCGCCAGTGGCCAGTGCGCCGGTGTTGCAGTGAGTGAGAATCGCCTGAGCATTGCCCTGATGCTTGCGGATCAGGTCGACACCAAGCTGGGCCATGGTCAGGTTGGCTTCGCGGTCGCTTTCGTGAATGGCGATGGCCTCGGCTTCCAGCGCCGCCAGCGGATCGGCATTGCCTTTGAGACGATCGAGCCGATCGTGCATGCGGCCCAGCGCCCAGAACAGGTTGACCGCCGTCGGCCGGGAATCGGCCAGCAGGGCGAAATCCTCTTCCAGCGCCGCGTACCAGTCGCCGCCTTCGGCTACCCGCGTACGCGCCGCGAGCACGATGCCATAGGCCGCACTGATACCGATGGCCGGCGCGCCACGCACCACCATCGAACGAATCGCCTCGGCCACGCCGGCGGCGCTGGTGTAAGCGATCCAGGTTTCCTCGAACGGCAAAATACGCTGATCCAGCAGGTGTAGCGCGCCATCTCGCCAATCGATGGCCTTCACTTTCTCCGCAGCCAACAGTCGATCGCGCATCCCACACCCCGCACTCATGAACAAAAGCCGCCGATTATAGCGATCCCCCCGCGAAGACGCTCGGGTATACTTCGCCATCCTTTACAAAAGCACTGGAACCGACCCTCGATGCCGAAACCTGCCATTGCGCTCGACCTACTATTGCTGCCAACCTGGCTGGTACCCGTCGAACCCGCAGGCGTTGTGCTCAAGGAGCATGGCCTGGGCATCCGCGACGGTCGCATCGTGTTTATCGGCCCGCGCGCTGAAGCGCTGAAGTGTAACGCCACTGAAGTACGTGAATTGCCGGATGTTCTGCTCAGCCCAGGCCTGATCAACGCCCACGGCCACGCGGCGATGACGCTGTTTCGCGGCCTGGCCGATGATCTGCCGCTGATGACATGGCTGGAAAACCACATCTGGCCGGCCGAAGCCAAATGGGTCGATGAAGACTTCGTCAGTGACGGCACGGATCTGGCGATTGCCGAGCAAATCAAAGGTGGCATCACCTGCTTCTCGGACATGTATTTTTTCCCCAAAGTCGCCAGCGAACGCGTGCATAACAGTGGCATTCGCGCGCAGATCGCCATTCCGATCCTCGACTTCCCGATTCCGGGCGCCGCCAGCGCCGATGAGGCCATTCGTCAGGGCGTCGAGCTGTTCGGTGATCTCAAGCATCACGACCGGATCAAGATCACCTTCGGTCCTCATGCACCCTACACCGTCGGCGACGAGAATCTCGAGAAAATCCGCGTGATTGCCGAGGAGCTGGACGCCTCGATTCACATGCACGTCCACGAAACGGCGTTCGAAGTGCAGCAAGCGGTCGAGCAGCACGGCGAACGGCCACTGGCCCGCCTCGGTCGACTGGGCCTGCTCGGCCCGCGCTTTCAGGCTGTGCACATGACCCAGATCAGCGATGACGACCTGGCGTTACTGGTAGAAAGCAACACCAGCGTGATCCATTGCCCGGAATCGAACCTGAAGCTGGCCAGTGGTTTTTGCCCCGTGGAGCGTTTGTGGCAGGCTGGCGTGAACGTCGCGGTCGGCACCGACGGCGCGGCGAGCAATAATGACCTCGACCTGCTCGGCGAAACCCGCACCGCTGCGCTGCTGGCCAAAGCCGTCGCCGGTTCCGCCACCGCGCTCGACGCCCATCGTGCGCTGCGCATGGCCACGCTCAACGGCGCACGAGCCTTGGGAATCGAGGCGCAGGTTGGCTCGCTGGAAATCGGCAAAGCCGCGGACATCGTCGCCTTCGACCTGTCCGGCCTGGCGCAGCAACCGGTCTATGACCCGGTTTCGCAGCTTATATATGCCACCGGCCGCGATTGCGTGAAACACCTGTGGGTCGCTGGCAAACAACTGCTCGACGACCGGCGCCTGACCCGAATGGATGAACAGCAACTGGGCGCCACCGCCCGGGCCTGGGGCCAGCGCATCAGCGGCCACACCGAATCGTAAACACCTCGGGGCAGACTCCGGGGCTACAGCCTTTTTCAAGTTTTAGAGGATTAAACCATGAGCAACGTCGACCACGCCGAAATCGCCAAATTCGAAGCCCTGGCCCATCGCTGGTGGGACCGTGAAAGCGAGTTCAAACCGCTGCACGACATCAATCCGCTGCGGGTCAACTGGATCGACGAACGGGTCAATCTGGCGGGCAAGAAAGTCCTCGACGTCGGTTGCGGCGGCGGCATCCTCAGCGAAGCCATGGCCCAACGTGGCGCCACTGTGATGGGCATCGACATGGGCGAAGCGCCGTTGGCGGTCGCACAGTTGCATCAACTGGAATCCGGCGTCAGCGTCGAATATCGACAGATCACCGCCGAAGACCTGGCCGAAGAAATGCCCGAGCAGTTCGACGTCGTGACCTGCCTGGAGATGCTTGAGCACGTGCCTGATCCATCTTCGGTCATCGCCGCTTGCTACCGCATGGTCAAGCCGGGCGGCCAGGTTTTCTTCTCGACCATCAACCGCAACCCGAAGGCGTACCTGTTCGCCATCATCGGCGCGGAATACATCATGAAGCTGCTGCCGCGTGGCACCCATGACTTCAAGAAATTTATCCGCCCGTCCGAGCTGGGTGCCTGGAGCCGCATGGCCGGCCTGACCGTCAAGGACATCATCGGTCTGACGTACAACCCGCTGACCAAGCACTACAAGCTGGCCAGCGACGTTGACGTCAACTACATGATCCAGACCCTGCGCGAGGAGTAAGCCGATGGCCATCAGAGCAGTTCTTTTCGACATGGACGGCACCCTGCTCGACACGGCGCCCGACTTCATTGCCATCTGCCAGGCGATGCGCGCGGATCGCGGCTTGCCGCCGATCAACGACAAGCACATCCGTGACGAGATTTCCGGTGGCGCCAAAGCGATGGTCGCGGTGACCTTTTCGATGGACCCGGAGTCGCCTGGCTTTGAGGAACTGCGTCTGGAGTTCCTTGAGCGTTATCTGGTCGGTTGCGCGGTGCACAGCAAACTGTTCGACGGCATGGGCGAACTGCTGGCCGATATCGAAAAGGCCAACCTGATCTGGGGCGTGGTCACCAACAAACCACTGCGTTTTGCCGAACCGATCATGCAGCAACTGGGGCTGGCCGAGCGTTCGGCACTGCTGATCTGCCCGGATCACGTGAAGAACAGCAAGCCGGATCCGGAACCGCTGACGCTTGCTTGCAAGATGCTTGATCTGGATCCATCGACCGTTCTGTTCGTGGGCGATGATCTGCGTGACATCGAGTCGGGGCGCGATGCCGGCACCAAAACGGCTGCGGTGACCTACGGCTACATCCATCCGGACGACAACCCGCGGCATTGGGGCGCGGACGTGGTGGTGGATCATCCGCTGGAGTTGCGCAAGGTGCTGGATAGCGCGCTTTGCAGCTGCTGAACACTGACCCTGTGGCGAGGGGATTCATCCCCGTTCGGCGGCGAAGCCGTCGCAAGACCCGCTAATCGAATCACCCTGAAAGAAAGCAGGGGGCGGCTGCGCCACCCAACGGGGATGAATCCCCTCGCCACAGGTATGTCGCCAGCCTATTGTTGAATTGTTGTGAGGGTTTTTATGTTTGATTATTCCGCCCGCCCCGAATTGCTCAAGGATCGGGTCATTCTGGTCACCGGTGCTGGTCGCGGCATTGGCGCGGCTGCCGCGAAAACCTACGCTGCCCATGGCGCCACCGTGCTGTTGTTGGGCAAGACCGAAGCCAATCTGACGCAGATCTACGACGAAATCGAAGCCGCCGGGCATCCGCAACCCGCGGTCATTCCGTTCAACCTCGAAACCGCCTTGCCCCATCAGTACGATGAGCTGGCGGCAATGATCGAGACTGAGTTTGGCCATCTCGACGGTCTCCTGCACAACGCCTCGATCATCGGCCCGCGCACGCCGATCGAACAGTTGTCCGGGGAAAACTTCATACGTGTCATGCAGGTCAACGTCAACGCCATGTTCATGTTGACCAGCACGCTGCTACCGCTGCTCAAGCTGTCGCAGGACGCTTCGGTGGTGTTCACCTCCAGCAGCGTAGGACGCAAGGGGCGTGCTTACTGGGGCGCTTACGGCGTGTCGAAGTTTGCCACCGAAGGCCTGATGCAAACCCTGGCAGATGAGGTCGACGGCGTGGCGCCGGTGCGTTCCAACAGCATCAACCCGGGCGGTACTCGTACCAGCATGCGGGCGCAGGCTTATCCGGGGGAGAACCCGCTGAACAATCCGACCCCGGAGGACATCATGCCGGTCTACCTGTACTTGATGGGCCCCGACAGCACCGGTATCAACGGCCAGGCATTCAACGCGCAGTAATGCCATACGTCGCATTTGTTGCCGCGGCGGATTCCCGTCGCGGCAGGCATTTGCCGCTATCGGCCGTCACAATAAAGTCAAATATCCAGCACCCCTTCTTGTCGTTATTCCTCAAGCCTTTGATTCATATAGGTTTAAATAAAACCGAACCGAATGGCACGACTTTCGCTCTAATTACCCACAAAGCATGCCGTGTGAAGGCAGTGGGGCAAGGCCTGGTTCGATAGCTTACTAATCGTCGTCAGGCAGACTAAACTTACGCCAAATGTCCTACGGGACTGATGGATCAGTACGACGCGCAGCCCATAGCCGCTCTCACCCAGCCTGTAAGACAGACTTACTGCTTAGGGGCTCACGCCACATGAAATCACCCTCCCAGACCAATGCAATTGACTTTGACAGTGCCAAATTGCAACGCCTGGGCTTTGGTCAGCTTCCTCCGCTTCTGGAGCGTCCGACCAGCCTGACGCAATTGCGCCAGCAAATGAGCCTGCAACTGCAAACCAGTCTCGAACCGCAACGTATCCTCGGTCTGTTTTTCCGCGAGGTTCAACGCCTTGTGCCGCTGGACGCCTTGAGCTACGAGCACAAGGGCAGCGACTTGCGCCTGGAGTTCGGCGCACGCGGTCACCATTCCGTCAGCTACACCCTGAGCCACGAAGGCGAGCACATGGGCGAAGTGGTGTTCCGCCGCAATCAGCGCTTCAACGAGCAGGACCAAGGCAATCTCGAATCGCTGCTGTCGTCGTTGCTGTACCCGATGCGCAATGCCCTGCTGTACCGTGCGGCCACCCAGAGCGCGTTGCGTGACCCGCTGACCGGCGCCGGCAATCGAATCGCGATGGAGCAGACGCTGCAACGCGAGATCGAGATGTCTCGACGGCATGTGCAACCGCTGTCGGTGTTGATGCTGGATATCGACCACTTCAAGCGCGTCAACGACAGTCACGGTCACAGTGCTGGCGATGACGTGCTCAAAGCCGTAGCCGCGTCGATCAAGGGCCAGTTGCGCAACGTCGACATGGTCTTTCGTTATGGCGGGGAAGAGTTTCTGATCATGCTGTCCAACACCAGCCGGGAAGCGGCGGCGATGGTCGGCGAGCGTCTGCGTTATGCGGCGCAAACGGCGGAGTATTACGCCGATGGCCAACTGATCGAACTGACGGTCAGTCTGGGTTGCTCGACCCTGCTACCCGGTGAATCGGCAGAAAGCCTGTTGCGCCGTGCGGACAGTGCGTTGTACGTAGCCAAGCGTGAGGGGCGTAATCGGTTGGCAATGGCGGGCTAAATCCTTCGAGACAGCACAAAACAGTGTGGGAGCGAGCTTGCTCGCGAAGGCGATCTGACATTCAACAATGAGTTGACTGACGGTCCGCTTTCGCGAGCAGGCTCACTCCTACATTTTTATGCGCTGTTGCAAAGAATCAGCTTTCCAGCACAGCCATCCGTTCACGGTTTACCAGCAAACGTTCGGACGTTTCCAGTTGCATGCACCGCTCCAGGAACAGGTACATGTAGTCGTAGCTCTTGCAGATCGCCTGTCGCAACTCGGCCTGTAAGGCCTTGCTCGGGTTCATGCCCGCCAGGGTGCAGATGATTTCCAGTGCCTCCCATGGGTGAGCATCGTCGTACTGGGCGTGCATCTTCAGCCACTTCATCGCACGCTTGCGATCTTCTTCAGGGAATGCCGCAGCGTACACGCCAGTCGAACAGACCTGCGCCGACCACTCCCCGGTCGCGCCCTCGATGGCGTAGTTGGTCGCGGCGATGGCGACGATCAGTGAGTCGGCAGAACTGGTGTGCCAGCACCAATGACTCAAGGCATGCAGTTCAGGCGGCACATGCTGGGCTTGAAGATCTTCCAGGCTCACACCGTGCGCGCGACTCCAGTGCACCCAGTAATCGGCGTGATTGAGTTCCACACGAATGTTGCGCATCAGCCATCGCCGCGCCATGTCTTCCCCGGGGTGACGGGCAAACTTGGTCTTGGTCAGGTTCTGCGCCATGTACAAGGCGAATTGCTCAACCACCGGCCAGCCCCCGATCAGGTACTGGCGCATGGTTTTGGCGCTGAGTTTGTTATCACGCATGCGCAGGTAAAGTTCATGTTCGACAACCCGGCGCTTGCTCTCGCTGCAATCATCTATCAGCTGTTGTGCCCAGCCTGGATAACTTGCGGCTTCCATGAGTGGTCCGGTTCGGTTGAATGTGTCGATCACTGTTCGGCTCCTTTTGATTTGTGATTGTAAGGATCGGCGAGAGACTTCAACGGAACGTGCCAGGCGCTTTGAATAACAGCGGCTGCGGTCTGGCGGGCCGACTCTGCAAACTGTCGCAGGTAAACAATTGCGGACGCTCGATAACATAACCCTGAGCGTAATCTACACCGATCTCAAGCAATGCCTGTTCGATCTGGGTAGTTTCAACAAACTCGGCAATTGTCTTCTTACCCATGACATGCCCGATGTGATTGATCACTTCGACCATTGCGCGGTTAATCGGGTCGTCCAGCATATCCTTAACGAAACTCCCGTCGATCTTCAGGAAGTCTACAGGCAAATGTTTCAGATAAGCGAATGAAGACATTCCGGCACAAAAGTCATCCAGGGAGAAATAACAACCTAAGCCCTTGAGTTCATTAATTAATTTAATTGCACTGCCCAAGTTGGAAATTGCACTGGTTTCAGTGATTTCAAAACAAATCATTTCAGGCGGTATTGAATAGTTAACAAACTGCTCGCGCAGAAAGTGCAAAAACGCGTCATCTCCTATAGTAATGCCTGACAGATTAATCGCACACATTGCCAACGGACCTTCATGTTCTTGCGCAATACATTGAGCAATAACCTTGAATACATTTTGCACTACCCAACGATCTAACTGGCTCATCAAGCCGTAGCGTTCTGCGGCGGGAATGAAACTGTCGGGCAGAATCATCCGGCCGGCTTCATCATGCAGGCGCAGCAGAATCTCAATGTGCCCACCCTTGCCGTCACTCGGTTTCAGGGGGGAAATTTCCTGGGCATAAAGGCAAAAACGATCTTCTTCCAGCGCCATGTGCAGGCGTTGCACCCAGGCCATTTCACCAAAGCGCAGCGACAGTTCGGAATCGTCGGCGTGATAGACCTGCACCCGGTTGCGGCCCTTTTCCTTGGCCATGTAACAGGCCATATCAGCTGCACGCAGCGAGGTTTCGAGGGTCGTCGGGGTTTGTGTGATATGCACCAGGCCGATACTGACTGTGGTCAGGAATGGCCGCCCCTTCCAGACAAAGTGCAGGTTCTGCACGGTCTGGCGCAGCGCCTCGGCAATCTTCTCCGCCGCCTCCGGCGGGCAGTTCTGCAGCAGGATACCGAACTCGTCACCGCCCAGCCGCGCCAGCGTATCGCCCTCGCGCAGGCCCGATTGCAGCAGCGTGCAGATGTGTCGCAACAGCTCATCACCCGCCGCATGGCCGCAGGTGTCGTTGACCAATTTGAACTGATCCAGATCGAGGAACATCAGCGCATGCCGCCCGGCCTGCCGCGTGAGGTTGTGCAGCGCCTGTTCCAGGCGATATTCAAACTCGCGGCGGTTGGCCAGCCCGGTCAGCGCATCGTGGGTGGCCTGCCAGGAAAGGTTGGCGATGTATTGCCGTTCTTGGGTCATGTCGTGCAGCACCAGCACCGTGCCGCTGACCTTGCCGGCATTGCGAATCGGTGCACCGACCAGCGTCACCGACACCGTGCTGCCGTCCAGCCGCTGGATCAGCTTGGAGTGTTCGCTGCCGCCACTGAGTTGACCGCTGAGAATATGTTCGATCAGCGTCAGGCCTTCAGCCTGGGCGTTGTCATCAAGCAAATTGAACAGCGCTGCCAATGGCAGACCGGCAGCCTGTTCGGCTTTCCAGTGGGTCAAGGCTTCGGCGGCTGGGTTCATGTAATCGATGGCGCCCGTCACGTCGGTGGTGATGACGCCATCCCCGATCGATTGCAGCGTGACGTGCGCCCGATCTTTTTCCAGTTGCAGCGCCTCAGCGAAGGCATGGCGCTGCTGGAGCAATTTTTGCGTGCGCAACAAGGCCAGCACGATCAGCCCCAGCGCCGTGGCCAGGTTGATCACCAGCAACAGGCGCAGGATCATCCGCGAGCCTTCGCCCAAGGCATCACTGAAGGCTTTTGCCGCCGGGGTCACGGCATCATTGATCGCAAAGATCTGCGCCTTCCAGCGCAGGATATCGGGGCTGCTGGCGGTGTTCTCGGAAATACTGCGGTGCATCTCGCGTGCGAGATCATCGAGCTCGACCAGATAAGCGTCACCCACCGTCCAGCGGTCGATGGCGATCTCAAGGTAACTGAAATGACGGAAGTTGAGGTACAGCCAAATCAGGCTGGAGACGTCCTCCGGGTGGTTACCACCCTTGAGA
Organism: Pseudomonas sp. NPDC098747; assembly: GCF_044760045.1. NCBI lineage: Bacteria > Pseudomonadati > Pseudomonadota > Gammaproteobacteria > Pseudomonadales > Pseudomonadaceae > Pseudomonas > Pseudomonas sp. NPDC098747. Next base: position 19,377 of record NZ_JBIWAL010000034.1, read on the forward strand.
ATACCTTCACGTGCAGCGGTCAGATCCGGCGGTTGATGGTCCAGCGCCAGACGCAATTGATGACCGCCCTGAGGCACGGCAATCGCGTTCTGGTATTTGAGGAATATCGCTTCGTCACGACTGTCGGCGTATAGATTGAGGTAGTAGATGGCATCTTTCTGACCCTTCGACCACAGACTCTCTCCCGCGACGTAACCGCGAACGGCCGACAGCACGTAAAGACTCACGCCTCCCAATAACGCTTGAAATAACACGACGGCAATAAATGGCCACACGATGCCCAACAACCGTGGCGTTCCGAGAGTCCGCTTTTGCTTCATGAGATCCCTTGCGCAAGCATTGCCAGATGAACACCGGAAAATACCGCTCCTGACAGCTCAGCCTAGGCTAATTTTCGCCCTGACAAAGGGACAGCTCTGCCGTCCTCTATGACGATCGTGCAACCTGGCTGCTGGTCGAGGTAATCCGGGCGCCTTTAATCAAGGCAATTCAAGCACTAAGCACAGAAACCCACAGAAAACTCAAGGGCGCTGAATCTGCTGCAAGTGACCATACAGCTTGGCGTACAGCCCGCCGTCTGCAATCAACTGCTGGTGATCGCCGTCCTCGGCCACTTGCCCACCATCGAACACCAACACCCGATCCGCCTGTTTCACTGCCGATAACCGGTGAGCGATGATCAGCGTGGTGCGGCCTTGGAGGAAACGCGCCATGGCTTGATGCAGGTTGTATTCAGTGGCGGCGTCGAGGGCCGAAGTGGCCTCGTCGAGGATCACGACTTTGGGCTCGGCGAGGATCATCCGCGCAATCGCCAGGCGCTGGCGCTGACCACCGGACAAGCGCACGCCAGAACGCCCGACGATGCTGTCGAGGCCATCCGGCAAGGCGTGGATGGCAGGTTCGAGCTGGGCGATTTCCAGCGCCTGCCAGCAGGCTTCGTCGCTGCGCGTGCGGCCCATCGTCAGGTTGGCGCGTACGGTGTCGTTGAACAGCGCCGGATGCTGCAACACCACCGCGACGTTTTCCCGAACCGTTTCCAGACCGATTTCCTGCTGGGTCGAACCGCCAAAGCGAATCGTGCCGGACAGCGGCGTGTACAGCCCCAGAAGCAATTGCACCAAGGTGCTTTTGCCGCCGCCACTGGCGCCGACAATCGCCACTTTCTCGCCGGGCGCGATGGACAGGTTGAGCTGATCCAGCACTGGTTCGTCGCCGTAACCGAAGCTCAGGCCTTGCACCTCGATGCCCACGGTGTCGCGGCCCTTGAACGGGTCGATACCGCCCGGATACTGCGGCTCATCGGCCCGCGCCAGCAGTTCGTTGATCCGCGCCAGCGCCCCGCCCGCCGCGTAATAGGCGTATTGCAGGTTGAGCAGTTGTTCCACCGGGCCGATCATGAACCACAGGTAACTGAACACCGCGAGCATCTGCCCGATCGACAGATCGGAGAACAACACGGTGAGCATCGCTGCCGCGCGAAAAATGTCGATACCGAACTGAAACAGCAGGCCACTGGCACGGTTGGAAGCGTCGGTTTTCCACTGCGAGTTGATCGCGTAGTTACGCACTTCCTGCGCCCGCAACCCGAGCCGGCCAAGGAAGTAACCCTGACGGTTGCCCGCCCGTACTTCCTGAATCGAGTCGAGGGTTTCGCTCAGCGCCTGGGTGAACCGCGCGGTGCTGTCGTTCTCGAGTTTCTTCAGGTGTTTGACGCGTTTGCCCAACTGCACCGTGGCGTAGATCACCAGCGGGTTGAACAGCAGAATCAGCAACGCGAGTTTCCAGTGCATCCACATCAGGATGCTCGCCGTGCCGACCAGCGTCAGCATTGCCACCAGAAAACGGCTGAGGGTTTCCCCGACAAACTTGTCGAGGGTGTCGAGATCGGTGACCAGATGGGTGGTCACCGTGCCGCTGCCCAGACTTTCGTATTCGGCGAGGGAAATACGCTTCAGCCGCTCGATCAAGCGCACGCGGATGCGATAAACGATGTCCTTGGCCAGACGCGCAAACAGCCGCGACTGCAACACGCCAAAGCCCAACGCGCCGCACCGCAGGGTCAAGGTGACCACCAGCATCAGGCCGATATAGCCCGCCGCTTGCTGCCACATCGTCGGCAACAGATTATTCATCACCTTCAGCGCCGCATCGCCGTGGCCGAGCAGGACTTCGTCCACCAGCAATGGCAGCAGCAACGGGATCGGCACGCTGCATAGCGTGGCCAGAACGGCGACGCCATTGGCGATCCACAGGGATTTCTTGTGAGTGAGTGCCAGTCGCCGGACTTCTGCCCAGCTCAGCCGGTCGACACGCTTTACGGCTGGCGTGTCATCGGCCCGGTCAGGCACAGGCTGCGCGCTCCAGCCATCGGCCGAGCAACGGCGACAGCTCACTGAGCGGTTGGTAACCGTTGGTCAGCAACGCCAGTTGGCCGTTGCGCTCAGCGAGCAGGGTCGGGAAACCGGCGATGCCGAGATCCTGCACCCAACTGAAATCGGCCTGAGTGGCTTTGTGTTGATCGGCATGATCGAACAACGCAGCGAATTCGATGCGCGGCACGCCCGCCTGCTCCGCCAACTCGACCAGTACGCTGGCCTGAGTGACATCGCGACCTTCAGCGTAAAACGCCTGCTGGATCAGCCCGACCAGTTTCCACGCACAATCCGGTGCCAGACTGCGTGCGGTGACAATTGCACGGCAGGCAGGCTCGGTGTCGTAGACAAAACCGTCGGGCAACGCACCGTCAAACTTGAACGGCTGCCCCGTGGCCTCGGTGACTGCTTGCCAGTGTTCAAGAATGTAGCGCCGGGTGGTCGGCTCCAGCGCCGAACCGCTGCCGGTGCGCAATCCGCCCACCACCAGATGCAGCTCGACCCCGGCTGCCTGCGCTTGCTCGACCAGTGCCTTGGCCACCGGAGCAAATCCCCAGCACCAGGAACACATCGGATCCATCACATAGAGCAGGCGCGCAGACATGGTTAAGCCTCGGTGGATGCTTGCTTATAGTTAAAGCCGATCGGGTGCGGCTGGTTGCGGGCCTTGGCCAGCTCGATCTGCTTCTGCCGGTCGATGGCGCTGCGGCGAGTCTTCTCGCTCAGCGTGTCCCAGCAATGCGGGCAACTGACGCCAGCAACGTAGTGCTCGGAGGTGCGATCTTCAACGCTGATCGGTGTGCGGCAAGCATGACATTGATCGTAGTCGCCTTCGCTGAGGTCGTGGCGCACGGTCACTCGGTTGTCGAACACAAAGCAGTCGCCCTGCCACTTGGTTTCTTCCTGCGGCACCTCTTCGAGGTACTTCAGAATGCCGCCCTTGAGGTGATAAACCTCCTCGAAGCCCTCGCCGAGCATGTAGCTCGAGGCCTTTTCGCAGCGGATGCCACCGGTGCAGAACATCGCGACTTTCTTGTGCACGGCCGGGTCGAAGTGCGCTTTGATGTAGTCGGGGAATTCGCGAAAACTGGTGGTTTTCGGATCGATGGCACCTTCGAAGGTGCCGATCGACACTTCGTAATCGTTGCGCGTGTCGATCAACAGTACTTCAGGGTCGCTGATCAACGCGTTCCAGTCTTGCGGATCAACGTAGGTGCCGACCTTTTTGTTCGGGTCGACGCCTTCAACACCGAGGGTGACGATCTCTTTCTTCAGTTTTACCTTGGTGCGGTAGAACGGCTGGTCGTCGCAGTACGACTCTTTGTGGTCGATGTCGATCATGCGCGGGTCGTTCTTGAGCCAGGCGAGCAGGCCATCGATGCCTTCGCGAGTGCCGGAAACTGTGCCGTTGATGCCTTCTTCGGCGATCAGCAAGGTGCCTTTGATGCCGTTGTCGACCATCGCTTGCAGCAGTGGCTCACGCAGGTTGACGTAATCTTCGAGGGTGACGAACTTATACAGTGCCGCCACGACAATCGGTTGAGTCATGGGTGTTTCTCCAGGTGGCTACCCTCGTAAAGGGTGAACCGGATGCGAAAAAAAACGCGCCGGGTAAGCGGCGCGTTGCGGATTCTAGCAAAAACAGGATGGATATAGGATGTGCCGAGAACTCTGTGGCGAGGGGATTTATCCCCTATGGGCTGCGAAGCGGCCCCAAAACACGCGAATTCAGTCTCTCAGGGATACCGTATTCTGTGGGTTTACGACTGCTGCGCAGCCGATCGGGGATAAATCCCCTCGCCACAAAAGCCCCCACACCACAAAAAGCCCGTCACATCCAGAATCAGTGCTTGCTACCGCCGGCACAGGTCGGCGACGCCGGGGCGGCGCCGGTCTCTGCCCATTCCTGCGGGGTGTAAGTGTGCAGCGCCAACGCATGGAACTCGCCCATCAGCTCGCCAAGCGTGCCGTAGACTTTCTGGTGGCGTTTGACCCGACTCAGCCCTTCGAACTGCGCGCTGACCACCACAGCCTTGTAGTGAGTCTGTAACCCACGGCTGTGCATATGGCTTTCATCCAGCACATGCAGATGTTCGGGCTGAAGCAGCGCCAGCGTCGATTCAATGCGTTGTTGCATGGTCATCACGAACTCCGCTTACGGCTTTTTCTTGGCCGGAGCAGCGCCTTTCGGGGCCAACTCGTTGGTCATGTCTTCCAGCAGCTTGTTGACTACCGGCACTGCGCTTTCCAGCTTGGCCTGAGTCATCTGGGCCGATTGCTGAGTCAGCTGCGGCATTTTTTCGAGGACTTTCTTGCCCAGTGGCGACTTGTAGAACGCGACCAGTTCTTTGAGCTCGGACTCGCTGAAGTTGGTGGTGTAGAGCTTGACCATGTCTGGCTTGAGCTTGTTCCAGCCGATGGCCTGGTCCAGCGCAGCGTTAGCCTTGGCCTGGTAGGTTTCCAGCACGGCTTTCTTGGCTTCAGGGGCTTTGGTCTGCTCAAAACGCTGAGCAAACATTTGCTGCACTTGCATGTACACCGGAGTGCCCAGTTTGTCAGCGTGCGCCAGGGTCAGGAACGCTTCGGCACTGGCGTTGTGGCTGGCTGTATCGGCGAGGGCCTGGCCGCTGGCGCAAACCAGGGCTACTGCGGTACAGATGGCACGAAGACGAGTCATCGAGTTTCCTTTTCAGCTAAGCGAGGTAATACCCCAAGGGCGCCCATTCTGCGCCTAACAATCCCCGCGGCTCAACCCCCCAAGCCTTGCCGCGCTTGATTGACGGGGTTTTACCGGTCAACAATCGATTCAAGGGAACCACCAGAGCCGACACCGGCCTAAACTGCGCAAACAGACCAACAGGAGTGTGCACGATGAGCCGTATCGAAACCGACAGCCTGGGCCAGATCGAGGTCCCGGACGACGCTTACTGGGGTGCTCAGACGCAACGCTCGCTGATCAACTTCGCCATTGGTCAGGAACGCATGCCGCTGCCGGTACTGCACGCCTTGGCCCTGATCAAGAAAGCCGCCGCGCGGGTCAACGACCGCAACGGTGACCTGCCGGCCGACATCGCCCGCCTGATCGAACAGGCCGCCGACGAAGTGCTCGATGGGCAACATGACGATCAGTTCCCGCTGGTGGTCTGGCAGACCGGCAGCGGCACCCAAAGCAACATGAACGTCAATGAAGTGATCGCCGGTCGCGCCAACGAACTGGCCGGCAATCCACGCGGCGGCAAGACTCCGGTGCACCCGAACGATCACGTCAACCGCTCGCAAAGCTCCAACGATTGCTTCCCCACCGCCATGAGCATCGCCACGGTCAAAGCCGTGCAGGAACAGTTGCTGCCAGCGATTGCCGAGCTGTCAGGGGGGCTGGCCGAACTGGCCGCACGGCACATGAAACTGGTGAAGACCGGCCGCACGCACATGATGGACGCGACGCCGATCACTTTTGGTCAGGAAGTCTCGGGATTCATCGCGCAACTGGATTACGCCGAACGGGCGATCCGCGCCGCATTGCCAGCGGTGTGTGAACTGGCGCAGGGCGGTACTGCCGTCGGCACCGGGCTGAATTCGCCGCACGGTTTTGGCGAGGCGATTGCGGCGGAACTCGCCGCGTTGTCCGGCCTGCCCTTCATTACCGCGCCGAACAAATTCGCGGCGCTGGCCGGCCACGAACCGCTGACCAGTCTGTCGGGCGCACTGAAAACCCTCGCCGTGGCCCTGATGAAAATCGCCAACGACCTGCGCGTGCTCGGCTCTGGCCCCCGCGCTGGTTTTGCTGAAGTGCGCTTGCCGGCCAACGAGCCGGGTAGCTCGATCATGCCCGGCAAGGTCAATCCGACTCAGTGCGAAGCGCTGTCGATGCTCGCCTGTCAGGTGCTGGGCAACGACGTGACGATCGGCATTGCCGCGAGCCAGGGCCACTTGCAGTTGAACGTGTTCAAACCGGTGATCATCCACAACCTGCTGCAATCGATCCGCTTGCTGGGTGACGGTTGCAGCAACTTCCAACAGCACTGCATCGCTGGGCTTGAGCCGGATGCGCAGGTCATGGCCCAGCATCTGGAACGCGGTTTGATGTTGGTGACGGCGTTGAACCCGCACATCGGTTATGACAAGTCGGCAGAAATCGCCAAGAAGGCTTACAGCGAAGGGCTGACCTTGCGCGAAGCGGCGCTGGCGTTGGGCTATCTGACGGATGAAGAGTTTGATGCGTGGGTGCGGCCGGAGAACATGATTGAGGCTGGCGCCAAGGGCTGAGATCTTCAGCGCCTGAACACACGCCTTCGCGAGCAAGCTCGCTCCCACAGGGAATTGCGATCTCATGTGGGAGCGAGCTTGCTCGCGAAGGGTGCGATAAAGATCCTCAGCCAGGCACAACCCTCGCCCGCCGCGCCTTGAGCCCGGCAATCAACGAAGGCCCCAACGCCACCAGCGCCGAACCCAGCACCACCAGCAAAGCCCCGCCATACCCCAGCGCATTGATTTGCTCGACATGCACATATTCCGGCCAGATTCTTGCCGCAATCGCCACCGCCACGAACGTCACCAGCGGCGTGATCGCCAGCGTCGCACTGACCCGCGATGCTTCCCAATGCGCCAGCGCTTCGGCGAATGCGCCGTAGGCAATCAACGTGTTCATGCAGCACGCCAGCAGCAGCCAGCCCTGTACCGGACTCAACTCAAGCGCTTCGAGCGGATGCACCCAAGGTGTCAGCAACACCGCGCAGAACAGGTAAATCACCATCATCACCTGCAACGAATTCCACACCGTCAGCAACTGTTTCTGACCCAGCGCGTAGAACGTCCAGACCGTCGACGCCAACAGCACCAGCAACACGCCGGCGGTGTAGTCCGACAGCGACGTCAACAACTCAGCCAAACGCTGATTGAAAAACAGCCCAAAACCGATCAGCAACACCGCCAGACCAACGCCTTGGCCGATGCTGAAACGCTCCTTAAACACAAACAGACTGGCGATCAACAGCATGATCGGGCCCATCTGCACCACCAGTTGCGCGGTGCCGGGGCTCAACAGATTCAGGCCCATCAGATAAAGCACATAGTTGCCGACCAGCCCGAGCACCGCCATCAGCACCAGCCAGCCGCCCTTGGACCCGAGCACTTTGTGGCTCGGCAAGCGTTTGACCAAGGCCAGATAAATGAACAGGCAGCCGCCGGACACCAGCAGGCGAAACCAGGTGACCGTGACCGGGTCCATCACCAGCAACACCTGTTTGAGTTTGATCGGCAGGATGCCCCACAGAAACGCGGTCAGCAGCGCCAGGAATAAACCGTAGACCCAGCGACCGGATGAAATGTGCATGCGAACCCCAAAGCCTGCTGGCAAGAGCGCTCATTCTAGGCCTGACGACGGGTGCAACACAGGGACAGTTGGGGCCCGGCCGCGAATGAAACTGTGCAGGTCGCAGCATTAAATTGACGCATTGCCGTTGATCGGCTGGTCAGGCGGGCCAAGTGGTTCAGGCATAAGCTCGTTCGATCCAGCCACAGCACTGCATTCGCAAGGAGAACGATCATGTTAGGCATGCGCGCCCAAGACCCCGCCCCCGCCCCCGCCACGCAGTTTCGCAGCGACCGGGTGTGCCGGGTTAATGGCGAACTGTTTTTCAGCACTCGGGAAAATACCCTTGAGGGGCCGTTTGACAGTCACGAGAAGGCTAAGCAGGAGATAAAAGCCTACATCGCGCGGATGCAATTGCAGGATTCCAACAGGTAAGCGGTGTCGATCCAATCGCTGGCAAGCCAGCTCCCACAGGGTTCTATAGTGAACACTGATTTGGTGAACACCAGCAAAACCTGTGGGAGCGGGCTTGCCCGCGATGGCAATCTTTCAGGCCAAACCTATCTCAGGGCTTAACGTACCGCCTCAAACAACCCCGTCGCCCCCATCCCGCCGCCCACACACATGGTGACGATGCCGTAACGCAGATTACGCCGCTGCAACTCCCGCACCAGATGCCCGACCTGTCGCGACCCGGTCATGCCGAACGGGTGGCCGATGGAAATCGATCCGCCATTGACGTTGTATTTGTCGTCATCGATCTCCAGCCGATCACGGGCATACAGACATTGCGAAGCGAACGCCTCGTTCAGTTCCCACAAATCGATGTCAGCCACTTGCAAACCCTTGGCCTTGAGCAGTTTCGGCACCGAGAACACCGGGCCGATGCCCATCTCGTCCGGCTCGCAACCGGCCACGGTGAAGCCACGGAAAAACGCCTTAGGCTTGAGCCCCAGTTGCAGCGCCTTTTCCAGGCTCATCACCAACGTCATCGACGCGCCGTCGGACAGCTGCGACGAGTTGCCCGCCGTGACCGAACCGTCCTCGGCGAACACCGGTTTCAATCCGGCGAGGCTTTCATAAGTGGTGTCAGGACGGTTGCAGTCGTCGCGCTCGACGACGCCATCGAGGATCTGCACTTCGCCGCTGTTCTTGTCCTCGACGCGATACTTCACCGCCATCGGCACGATTTCATCGTCGAACAAACCGGCCGCTTGGGCCTGCGCGGTGCGCAGCTGACTTTGCAAGGCGTAGCGATCCTGAACCTCACGGCTAACGCCATAACGACGTGCAACCACTTCGGCGGTCTGGCCCATCGTGTAATAGATGCCCGGTGTCTGCTGCTTGAGCAGCGGGTTGATCAGGTGATCGGTGTTGACGCTTTTCATCGTCAGGCTGATCGATTCGACGCCGCCCGCGACGATGATGTCGCTGCAGCCCGAGGCGATCTGGTTGGCGGCAATCGCGATCGCCTGCAAGCCTGAGGAACAGAATCGATTAAGGGTCATGCCGGCGGTGCCGGTGCCCAAACGCGAGAGCACCGCGACGTTGCGGCCGATGTTGTAGCCTTGCGCGCCTTCGTTGGAGCCGGCGCCGACGATGCAATCCTCGACACTGGCCGGGTCGATGTCATTGCGCTCAAGCAGCGCGTTGACGCAATGAGCCGCCATGTCATCGGGGCGGGTCTGATTGAACTTGCCGCGAAAGGATTTGGCCAGGCCGGTCCGTACGCTGTCGACGATCACCACTTCACGCATGGCATACCTCATTGTTGTTATCGGTTGAGAGTGGACCTGAGCATAAGTCCACCCCATTACCGACCGCGACAATCATTCACCCCGCGTATGCGTGCCCATCGTTTCAATCCTTGTGCTTTTTGGCCTTCTTGTCGGATTTCTCGAACGCGTCTTCCAGCGCGAGGTTGATCGTTCGCAATACTTTGACTCGTGCCCAGCGCTTGTCATTGGCCTCGACCAGCGTCCACGGCGAGATTTCGGTACTGGTGCGATCCACCATGTCGCCCACGGCCGTGCGATAGGCGTCCCACTTGTCGCGGTTGCGCCAGTCGTCTTCGGTGATCTTGAAGCGTTTGAAAGGGATTTCCTCACGCTCCTGGAAACGCTCCATTTGCGTATCCTTGTCGATCGCCAGCCAGAACTTGACCACGATCACACCGGCATCATCCAGTTGTTCTTCGAAGTCGTTGATCTCGCTGTAGGCGCGCAACCAGTCAGCCGGCGTGCAGAAACCTTCGATGCGCTCCACCAGCACTCGGCCGTACCACGAACGGTCGAACACGGTGAACTTGCCCCGCGCCGGCAGATGCCGCCAGAAACGCCACAGATACGGTTGCGCGCGCTCCTCTTCGGTCGGCGCGGCGATCGGCACAATGCTGTACTGGCGCGGATCGAGTGCCGCCGCCACCCGGCGAATCGCCCCGCCCTTGCCCGCCGCATCGTTGCCCTCGAACACCGCCACCAAGGCGTGCCGGCGCATGCGCTTGTCGCGCATCAGCCTGGACAATCGCGCTTGCTCGGTGATCAGTTGTTCTTCGTAATCTTTCTTTTCCAGGCGCTGGCTCAGGTTGAGGCTGTCGAGCAAGTTCAATTGATCGACCGCAGTGCCCAGCGGCGCGGCGCTGACTTCGTGGGGATGAACGTCTGGACGCTTCAGTGCGCCTTGCAAACCTTCAAGCAGAATCTTGCCCACCGCCAGGCTGCGATAGTTGGCGTCGGCGCCTTCGATGACGTGCCACGGCGCATAGTCGCGACTGGTCCGGCGCAGCACGCGCTCGCCGAATTTGACGAACCTGTCGTAGGTTTGCGATTGCTGCCAGTCCAGCGGACTGATGCGCCAGCTGTGCAGCGGATCGTCGGCGAGGGCCTTGAGCCGCGCCTTCATTTGTTTCTTGGACAGGTGAAACCAGAACTTGAAGATCAGCGCGCCTTCATCGCAGAGCATCTTTTCCAGACGCTCGGCGCCAGCGATCGCCTGATCCAGACGCGGGTCCTTGAACAAACCGTGAACCCGGCCCTGGAGCATCTGGCTGTACCAGTTGCCGAAGAAAATCCCCATCCGCCCTTTGGCCGGCAGCATCCGCCAGTAGCGCCACGCCGGTGGCCGCGCCAATTCTTCATCGGTCTGCTGGTCGAAGGTGCGCACCTCGATCAGGCGCGGGTCCATCCACTCGTTGAGCAATTTGACCGTCTCGCCCTTCCCCGCGCCTTCGATTCCGTTGATCAAAATGATCACCGGGAAACGCTTTTGCTGCTGCAATTCGAACTGGGCTTCGAGCAGTGCTTCACGCAGTGCAGGAACGGCAGCCTCGTAGGTGTCTTTGTCGATGGCGTGACCGATTTCAGCGGATTCAAACATTGGACGGCTCCTTCCAGAATTCAGCAAGACTAGCGGATTGGGCACGGATACAGGGCACAAATTCCTGCCCACCCGAATTACATGCCCCCCCCTGTGGCGAGGGGATTTATCCCCGTTGGGCTGCGCAGCAGCCCCCAAACCATTCAACCCGGTTACTTCAGTCAAACCACATGTGCCGGGTTTGGGGCCGCTGTGCAGCCCAACGGGGATAAATCCCCTCGCCACAGGCGATCTCCACCACAAAAATCCTCATATCCAATCCTGAACCATCGATTGTCCGTGAGCTGTCCGCCATGCGCCTTGCCATGGATCAAGCGCCCTGCGCCCGATCGGCTAGAATGGCCGCCTTGTCGTTGCCGAGCCTGCCATGAAACCTGTATCGCCCCACGCCCAACTCGACTGGGATGACCACGGACGCCCGCGTTCACGAGTGTTCGATGACGTGTATTTTTCCGACCAGTCGGGGCTGGCTGAAACCCGTTATGTGTTCCTGGAACAGAACCGTCTGGCCGAGCGTTTTGCGGCACTGGCGTCGGGTGGACGGCTGGTCATCGGCGAAACCGGGTTCGGCACCGGGTTGAATTTTCTGTGCGCATGGCAAGTGTTCGAGCAACACGCGGTGGCGGGTGCGCAGTTGCATTTTGTCAGTGTCGAAAAGTACCCGTTGAGCCCGGTGGATCTGCACCGCGCTTTGGCATTGTGGCCGGAACTCAAGCCACTGGCCGATCAGCTGCTAACGCATTACGTGGCCATTCATCAGGGCTTCCAGCGCATCACTCTCGCCAACGGTCGCGTGACGCTAACGCTGCTGATCGGCGATGCCCTGGAGCAATTGCCGCAGCTTGATGCGCAGATCGATGCCTGGTTTCTCGACGGCTTCGCTCCGGCAAGAAACCCCGACATGTGGACTGCCGAACTGTTCGCTGAACTGGCGCGTTTGGCGGCGCCCGGCTCGACCATCAGCACCTTCACCAGCACCGGATGGGTACGGCGCTTGCTCAACGCCGCCGGGTTCAAAATGAAGCGCACGCCGGGTATCGGCCACAAATGGGAAATCCTGCGTGGCGAGTTCCTCGGCTGGCCTGAAGGCGTTGCGCCGCCCGCCGCCGAGAAACCCTGGTTCGCTCGCCCAGCGCCATTGACCGCTGAGCGACGGGCGCTGGTGATCGGCGCCGGTCTGGCCGGTTGTGCCACGGCGGCCAGCCTCGCCTCGCGCGGTTGGCAAGTAAGTTTGCTGGAGCGTCACGCGGGCGTTGCGCAAGAAGCCTCGGGCAATCCGCAGGGCGTGCTGTACTTGAAACTGTCTGCCCATGGAACGGCGCTGTCGCAACTGATCGTCAGCGGTTTCGGCTACACCCGACGCCTGCTCGAAACCCTGCAACGCGGCACCGACTGGGACGATTGTGGCGTGCTGCAACTTGCCTTCAATACCAAGGAAGCCGAGCGCCATGCGCAATTGGCCGCCGCGTTCCCGGAAGATCTGTTGCAGTGGCTCGACCAGCCCGAGGCGCAAACCCGCGCAGGTGTCGGCCTGGACCATGGCGGCTTGTACTATCCCGAAGGTGGCTGGGTGCACCCGCCCGCGTTGTGCCAGGCACAAGCGGCGCATCCGAATATCGAATTGCTCAACCATCGCAATGTGCTCGAACTGCGCAAGGTCGCAGACCAGTGGCAAGCCTTCGACGGTGACCGTTTGCTCGCCAGCGCCGCCGTCGTGGTGCTGGCCGGTGCAGCCGAGATCAAGCGTTTTGCCCAAAGCGCGGAGCTGCCGCTCAAGCGCATTCGCGGGCAAATCACCCGTTTGGCGCAAACCGGGCAAAGTCAGGCGTTATCCACCGTGGTCTGCGCCGAAGGCTACGTTGCGCCCGCGCGCTTGGGCGAACACACCCTCGGTGCCAGCTTCGATTTCAATAGCGATGATCTGACCCCGACCACCGCCGAGCATCTGGGCAATCTGGCGATGCTCGAAGAGATCTCCAGCGATCTGGTCTCGCGTCTGGCCATCGGCGAACAGAATGTTGAAGACCTTCAGGGGCGCGCAGCCTTTCGCTGCACCAGTCCGGATTATTTACCGATTGTCGGCCCGCTCGCCGATCGTGAAGCTTTCACACAAGCATATGCAGCGCTGAGCAAGGATGCCCGGCAAGTGCCGGACATCGCCTGCCCATGGCTCGACGGTTTATACGTCAACAGCGGCCACGGCTCGCGCGGCCTGATCACCGCACCGCTGTCCGGCGAGCTGCTCGCCGCCTGGCTGAACAATGAGCCGCTGCCCGTACCACGAAGCGTGGCCGAGGCCTGTCATCCCAATCGTTTCGCGCTACGCCAACTGATTCGCGGCAAGTAACCGCTTACGCATCGGGCATCGCACAGAGCCCCAGATCTACCAAGCGTATCGCGTCGTTGGTCAGGCGCTTGAGCAGCGCTTCCTCGGCCTGCTCTCGCTGGAGCTTGATCGCGTCCATTTTCAGCAAGTAGTCGCCGGTGTCCAGCGTGCTTGCCTTTTCGAACACCTTTTCCATCGCCGGCACGAAAACCTCATCAATGCTGGCGAATTGTCGGGGAATCGTACGCTTGAGGTACTCGCACCAGAACGACTGGCGCGCCATGAAAGTCAGCCATTCGGAAGACAGTTCGGCGGTAATCAGCCTGTCCTTCGCCACTATCAGATCCGCTTCCGTTACTTGACCCAATCCGCTGAACAACATGTGCTGCGGCTGGCCCGGCAGCTCCAGCTCCATGGCAAGCCCGGTGCGATACGCCAGGCTTACCTCCAGAGGATCGGCAGCCGTGTGGATGAGCGCATGTTCACGGGCAATCTGATCCAGCTTGTCCAACCGGAACAGGCCCCGGCCAAGGGCAAGCAAAGGTTTTACGCCACCTCCCTCCTCCGCCAGCCGACTCACGCGGCTCACCTCCACGGCAACTTCCAGATTGCTGAAGTTCACCGCTGCACTGTCAGTGCAATTGATCGGGTTGGCGGCCAGGTCCAGGACTTGTTCACTGAGCGCCGCATCGGATTCAGCGGCCTCCAGCACCGCCCAGACCCGCCGCCGCATATCTTCGTTAACCCGCTGCGAGTCGGCGGTATTGCCCAGTTCCGCCATTAGATGAAACAAGCCCTCGGCCCGCGGGCCGTCATTGAATGCTGCCCAGATCCGGTCACGTCGCGCCCAATCCTCACCCGCGCCATCGGTGAACCACAACGTTCGTGCCTGCTGCTCGTCCAGACGCACACTATCGTTCTCCAGAAAGCCCATGCCGATGCCCACATTATTTCGGTAGTCCTGCAAATGCGTGCGGCTGCTCAACGACAAGGGGTTACCTCGCAGGTCCAGCGCCCTGCTGAAACGTCGCGATGTGCTGAACAACCAATTGGGCAGATCCTTGATTTCGTTATTACGCAGATCCACCCACTCCAGCGACGGCAGGCGCGCCAGGCCACGGGGCAATTCGGTGGCGCCAGTGTCGCGCAGGCTCAGGCAAGTCAGGTCGAACATATTGCTCACGTTCGGCGTCGTCCCCAACGGGTTGCCATTGAGGTTCAAGCTGTGCAGATCACGCAGGTTGCTCAACTTCGTCAAGGTGTACTCAGTCAACTTGATCTGGTTGTTGGCCAGGCTCAAGCGCCGCAGATTCGGCATGTGCGAAAGCACTTCAGGCAAACGAGCGAGATTATTACTGTCCAGTTCCAGCGACTCGACCTGCTTGAAGGACTTGAGGAAAGAAATAACGTCGTCACCTTGATTCATATTTTGCAGCGACAGCTTCTTTATATGATCGAAGTTCAGCTCGGCGGGTAATAGAGGCAATTGGCCAACCCGAAACCCGTCAAGACCCAGCACACAATGGGATATCCCACTTTCATCGGTCGCCAGAAACATCCGCCGAAAACTATCTTCGATCAACTCGGCGGCATACCAACGGCTGCGCTGCACTTCAAGCCACTCGCCGCCCAGCGCTTTAATGTCCGTTTGATCATTGCTCCAGACATCCAGCACCTCGCGCAGTTGCTCCAGGTCACGACGCAACGCCCGCACTCGGGTCGCCCGGGTCAGCAGGTCGCCGCCCAGTTGATCGAGAAATGTACTGGCCTGCGCTTCAGAGAAGCGCGGGTAAAGTTTTCTGACCTTGCGTAGCAACGCACGCGGATGCGACGTCGCGGCTGGCGCAGAATCGCCCTGAATACAAGGAGGCTCACTGACCAGCGGTTTTAACTTGCCGTCGGCCAGTATCTGCGCGCAGGTCTCACGCTCATCCAGCGCTACGTCGAGCAACTTACCGCGCAGCCGCACACTGTCGGCGGCCACAGAGTCAGGAAAACCGGCGGCGATACGCTGGCGAGGCGTTAATGTCTTGAGGATGGCGGCATAGAGACTGTCCGGGCCCGGTACAACGCGACCGAGGGATTTGCCGTCACCGTCGAACGCTTCATAGCCGGCGCTGGACTTGACCAGTGTGCACGTATTCAAGGACGTCGCCGACTGATTGCCGATGGCTTCCAGTACCGGTCCGGTCAGCGTCTTGTCACGTACCACCAGACGCAGCCCTGCGTCCCAGCCACTCAACCGAGGCAGCAACTGGATGGCCAGTTTTTCGCAGTCGGCGTTGGCGACCTGCGGGACGTGGAACCCGCTCAGCGCGCGATCAACCCGAACTGCAGCAATGCCACTGCGAACTCTCTGCCCCAGGTTTAGAGAAACCCGCCCGGTCGATCGCAAATGCATACGATCGACACTCGACGCCTGATCGATCAGGCGCTGGGCATAACGCGCCGGGATGTGGGCAAATACGCTGCGCAATTTCTGCACCTCGCCAGCATCACTCTGGTCATAGCGCTGATACATACGTTCGAAAAACCCTCGACGATCAGCCTTGAATGTCGCCCCCAGCTTCTTCGCCAGGGCCTGTCTCTGGACGCCTGCGCTGACCTTGGCGCCAAGCAATGTATCGACCTCTTTCTGATACAGACCATTGATCACGGTCTGAAGCAGGTGCCCCTCCTCCAACTCTTTCTGGCTGACCACCACACTGAGCGTAGCGTCGCGTGGGGCGTTGGCGGGATAGGTTGCGGTGATCTCACCCATGTCATCGGTGACTTCGATGTAACGATCAGTGGGCCAGCCATGCAGTTTCGGCAGATCGTGCAGTTGTTCCGCCAAAGGCTGGCTGGCGTGAGTCTCACCGCTCTCCAGTTCACGGATCAATTGATCCAGCTGCCGCTCGATCCGCATGCGTTCCACGGTGTCACGCAACCGGACGGACAGCGGGAGATTATCGTTGAAGGCGCGGTGCAACTCATCATGAGTCGAGCCGCCGAGTCGCCGGATCATGTCCAAGTCCTGATCGACGAATTCGCTCAAACGGGGATCGATGCGTTTGAGGGTGTAGGGTGCGCTGTTCCACTGTTCGGCGTCTTCAGACGGAAGCCGCCAGCCACCCTCGACGTGTTGGTCCAGCGTGGGCGCATAGGATTGGGCGCGTTCGGGATGTTCAAGGCGCCAGCGCCTGGCGGCCGAGTCGAATACCCCGACCAATGTCTGGTGGTCGACTCGGCCAACGCTTTTGCCCTGAATCTGGTAAAGCTCCACCGAGTTATCTGCCACCGTGAACCCCACCGGTAGCTGATGCTCGTAAGGCGCGAGACGGGGTCTCCACAGGCGCGGTATACCGCTCGGACCGAGAATGGCGGTGAACTGCGCGAAAAAATCCGGATGGGCTTGCAGCAGTTTGCGTCCCAATGCCCCAACCACCTTCTGCCCCCCTGCGAAGACACCCATCAACGCGATGTTTTCCGCCACGCTGAGCATCTGCGACAGCGCTTCCTGGCGGTCGCCCCGGCGCCAGTCCTCGACCCCTTCGTACACCTGCGCCAGTAGTTGCCCGACCGCGACGCCCATCATCAGTTGCCCGATAACCGGAACGAAAAAACCCGCCGCCGTCGCCACCGTCATTCCCAGTTCGAGAAAATCGAGCAGGCGCTTTTTACGCACGTCTTCATCAATGTCAGCCGTCGGCACAGCGAGTTTACGCGCGTCGATCTGCAACTTGCCGACGTGGCTTTGCACCATGAATTCGAAAAGCGGGACGCTGATCGTCAACTGTTTGATGTGGCCCAGATCAGCGGTCTTGGAGATCGTCTTGAAGAAGTCCGCCTTGTCATCTTCGTCAATGCTGTTGGCCAGATATTCCCGGTAGCTTTTCCCTCTCAGCTTCTGCGTGAGGTACTGCTCGAACGCGGTAAAACTCGCGTACTCGTACAACGGCCGCTCGGGCTCGCCAGCCATGTACACCAGGCACCATTCGTCCGGGTACAACTCGACCGACCGCTCGGCAAACACCACGACGCCCCAGATGCAACTGTCGAGTATTTCGATGCCTTGCATGATCAGTGGCCGATTGCGGTACTTCAGGGTTTTCGCGGATATCACCCCGCCAGCGGTAATCAGCCTTTGTACCGTTTGCAGGCCTGCCGGCGTGATGTGTTGTTTGAGCCCGGCCAGATGAGCGTCCAGTTGCAACAGCTGTTTTTTCATCGTAGCGATGTCGCGGGTCATCGGGCTGGTAGCAACCACCTTGCCAGCACTGTCGGCAAGGCCGAAAACCTGTTGGAAATGCTCCTGGTAGCGTTTGCCCAGGTCCAGTTCGCGACAGAATTTTGCATACGACGCCGGGGTCAACCCGGCCACGCCCGAAGGCGCACTGAGCACGCGCACCCGGCTGCCATCGGGGTAGTCCTCGCCCTCCTCGTCTTCGGTGAAGTTCTGCATCGCCGCTTGCAGCAACGTCTGCGTGGCATGCGGGTAGGTTTCAATGCCCTCGCTGTCGGTCGATGTCGGCGGGCACCCGCAGTCCGCTCCCGGCAGACTCAGCAGGTCTTTTTCAACATCGAACACCACCTTCCACTTGCGACTCAGTGCACTGGTCAACTCGCTGATACAGAACGTGTGCAAGGGTTTGAGCTGGAGCAGATCTTTCTCGACCTTGAGCTGAACGGCATACAGGTCGCGGGCGGTCCGATCAAGTGCGATCAATGTCTCGGCCGAACTTTTGCGCAGTATGTCGGGCAGGCTTTTTTGCAGCGCTTGGGCGCTGTCCAGGTCGCCAGTGGCCTGGAGCAGGACGCTCAGAATCTCGTCAGTCGTCGGCGGTTGCGGTTGCGGTTGCGGTTGCGGCGGGTTCTCTTTCGGTACGGTGGTCATCGGCAATATTCCTTTATTGCAGGCTTGAACGCATAACTTATTCGATATCAAATCAAAATAAAAAACGATAAAAACGATATATCCCACCGTATAAAATCCAGCACAATTCGAGCTTTGCCGTGCGGTATATAGTTATATTAAACTTTCAAAATTCAGCGCAACTTATCCGCCAAACCATTCAATATTGCAGTTATTATTTCTCGACAAAGCCGCCTAGCATTGAGACTTCTTTATGAAATGAGATTTCTTGTATGACTGCGCCAATGGACAAAGCACCCGTCACTCAGACACACGATGACACCCTCGGAGATTTTTACAATGAGGTCAATGACCGGGACAAAGCCAAGACCATCGAAAAGTGTATAACCCACAAATTCACCCATGCAACAAAGCCATGGATTACCCACTATCGATCAACACTTGAAGAGGCATTGCCTTACCAATACTCCTTGGAAAAACTACTACTTACACTTGAGACGCCCAACAAATTCTGCGGCAAAAAACTTCGCGAACGTCTGCGCGAAAAATACGATACCCGGTTCCGAGTGCAGGATAAAATCAAACTTGAGCCCAAGGCCGCCTCGGACAACGTAAAGCACACTTATACTTTGCTTCAGGCAGCCATGTTGAACTTCACCGATACCGAATCCGCAGAAGGTCATTTCTCGGCCGACAGCGTGACGTTATCCGATCCACAGGATGCACCGGCCGAAGGTCCCTTGAGCGAAACGATTACCGCACAGGAATTTGCGGGACTGAGCCGCAGCCTCGATCTCGGTCAGGCATATCAAAGAAACATAACGCAAACCTTTGAAGTTTCCAGTGTTCAGTTGCAGGGTATGCGACTTGCCAAACTCAATATGAAGCTGGCGGCCTACACAAAATATTTCAGTGGCAATATCCACCAAACCTTGCGACAAATGCTTACTCAATTCACCCAAGGCAACGATGATATTTCCAACGGCGACCTATTTAACCGCTCGCCCATCAAACTGTGTTCAGTTCAGCTTTTCGGCAAGTACGTTATCGACGCAGTCCTGATCATATGCCGCATGACTAATGAGTCTCCTAAGGACAGCTACATACTCTACATACCCAATGATCCGGGGCTTGGCTTTTACAAGAACGCTAATGAAGATGACTGCCGGACCAGCCTGACTGTCAACATACTAGGCACACCATTACTACAAAGTCTGATCACATCAGGCTTAAACAAGATCGACCAGAAAGCGTTCCAGGCAACACTAGGGGAAAACACTATGTCGCTCACAGAGGACATCACTTTCGCCCCGATAAACACAGGGCTGTTCAACTATTTATTCAGTCGTCACATCCACAAGCTCTCCTCGGATGTCAAGCAAGTCGCTGTACCTTTAGCCGGGGTCGAAGACTCAATCCATCGAAGGCGACATGCAATTCATACCCCCCAACGCGCGCCGCTTTCCGAAACACTGATTTACGACTTCAGCAAACGAATGCTTACTTCGGCGACGGACACGCTGCTTGGCGAAGTGTTTACCGGCGTAGAGGACTGGACCAGTGTCGAAAAGCAGAGGGCGGTTTTGAAGGTGTTGGAACTGAGGGAGTTAACCTCGACGGATGATGTCAATGACGACAGCTCTGATGTTCAAAGCGCTGATGCACGAACTGCGTTGATTGAATACTTCAAGGAATTCGAGCTGGAAGAGCACTCGGGCCTCGAAAAAAACGAGCATTTTCTTTGGAAACGCACGCTGCCAGGGTACGAGCAGCGAGCCCATGTAGAGACCCGGGTCAAGGACCAAGCCGACGTCTATAAAGATGATCACAGGGTGCTCTACTTCAACAACAGGCATTACATCAGGATCTACGGCAGTGTTTATGAAGTTGAGCGAGATCCCCTCGCCTGGCGCATTCGCCATCCCGTCACTGACAGCGCCTATCGCCCACCGCTGGTGTATTCGCCCAGTAGCGGCTGGAGCTTGCAATACAAGCGCAGAGTGCCACGACGCATTGAATAGGGGATTGACCCAACTTCCTGCTTATAACTTATCGTTCTAAAACTCCATTTACCGGGGCGGGTCAGTTTCTGAGTACCCGCCCTTTTGGCGAGGTAGCGTTCGACCCCTCCCCAACGGAAAAACCGGTAAGGATTTTATGTGTGGATTAGCTGGCGAGTTACGTTTTGATCAACAACCTGCAGACCTTGCAGCCATTGAAAGAATCACCCATCACCTGGCCCCTCGCGGCCCTGACGCGTGGGGTTTCCATGCCCAAGGGCCGATTGCCCTGGGCCATCGTCGCCTGAAAATCATGGACTTGTCGGACGGCTCGGCGCAGCCGATGATCGACAGTCAATTGGGCCTGTCCCTAGCCTTCAACGGGGCGATCTACAACTTCCCCGAATTGCGTGCCGAGCTTGAAGCACTGGGCTACGCCTTCTATTCCGGTGGCGACACCGAAGTGCTGCTCAAGGGTTATCACGCCTGGGGCGAAGCACTGCTGCCCAAACTCAACGGCATGTTTGCCT
Source organism: Pseudomonas sp. NPDC098747 (assembly GCF_044760045.1). Taxonomy (NCBI): domain Bacteria; kingdom Pseudomonadati; phylum Pseudomonadota; class Gammaproteobacteria; order Pseudomonadales; family Pseudomonadaceae; genus Pseudomonas; species Pseudomonas sp. NPDC098747. The sequence continues at coordinate 40,146 of NZ_JBIWAL010000034.1, forward strand.
TCGCCATTTGGGAGCGTGATGCAAAGCGTCTGTTTATCGCCCGTGACCGACTGGGCGTGAAACCGCTGTACCTGTCGCGCACCGGCCAGCGCTTGCGTTTCGCCTCGGCGCTGCCGGCGCTGCTCAAGGGTGGCGACATCAACCCGATCCTTGATCCGGTGGCGCTCAACCATTACTTGAATTTCCACGCGGTGGTGCCCGCGCCGCGCACGCTGTTGGCCGGCATTGAAAAGCTGCCGCCAGCCACCTGGATGCGCGTTGAAGCCGATGGCACCACCGAGCAGAAAACCTGGTGGACCCTGCCCTACGGCCCCCACGAAGACGAGAAAAATCTCAACCTCGAAGACTGGGTCGACCGCGTACTCGACAGCACCCGCGAAGCCGTGGCGATCCGCCAACGTGCGGCGGTGGATGTCGGTGTGTTGCTGTCCGGCGGAGTCGATTCGAGCATGTTGGTCGGTCTGTTGCGTGAAGTCGGTGTGGAAAACCTGTCGACTTTCTCCATCGGTTTTCAGGATGCCGGTGGCGAGCGCGGCGACGAGTTCCAGTATTCCGACCTGATTGCCAAGCACTACGGCACCCAGCATCACCAACTGCGCATCGACGAGAAAGAGATCATCGAGCAACTGCCCGCCGCATTCCGCGCGATGAGCGAGCCGATGGTCAGCCACGACTGCATCGCCTTCTATCTGTTGTCCCGCGAAGTGGCCAAACACTGCAAAGTTGTGCAGAGCGGTCAGGGTGCCGATGAATTGTTCGCCGGTTATCACTGGTATCCGCAAGTGGATGGCGCAGCCGATCCTTATGCGGCGTATCGCGACGCGTTTTTCGACCGCAGCTACGACGATTACGCCGCCACCGTGCAACCGCAATGGTTGACTGCCCACGACGCCGCCGGTGACTTCGTGAAGGAACACTTCGGCCAACCCGGCGCCGATGCGGCGGTGGACAAAGCCCTGCGCCTGGACAGCACGGTGATGCTGGTCGACGACCCGGTCAAACGCGTCGACAACATGACAATGGCTTGGGGCCTGGAAGCACGCACGCCGTTTCTCGACTATCGACTGGTCGAACTATCAGCGCGCGTACCCGGTAAATTCAAGCTGCCGGACGGCGGTAAACAGGTCCTGAAAGAAGCCGCGCGTCGAGTCATTCCGAGTCAAGTGATCGACCGCAAGAAAGGCTATTTCCCGGTGCCCGGCCTCAAGCATTTGCAAGGCGACACCTTGAACTGGGTGCGCGAACTGCTGCTCGATCCGAGTCAGGATCGCGGCCTGTTCAACCCGGCCATGCTCGACAAATTGCTGACTGATCCGCAAGGCCAACTGACCCCGTTGCGCGGCTCGAAGCTGTGGCAACTGGCAGCCCTGAACCTGTGGCTCAGTGAACAAGGAATCTGATTGATGAAACCCCACGCCACGGCCATTAACCAACGCCTGCTACGCGGCCAGACACCGTCGTATGAACGTTTGCAGGCGCGTCTGGCTGAAGACGGCAGCGAACTCGCCACCGCCCCGATTGCCGTGCATTGCGGCTGGGGCCGGTTGCTGATCGGCCACACCTTTCCCGACCCGGCGTCATTGGCCCAAGAGCTGCTCAACGAACAGCCGGGCGAGCGTGATATCGCCTTGTACGTCGCCGCACCGCAGCAAATTCTCGGGCTCGAACCGACGCAATTGTTCCTCGATCCGTCCGACACCCTGCGCCTGTGGTTCAGCGACTATCGTCAGGCCACCCGAGTGTTTCGCGGCTTCCGCATTCGTCGCGCACAAAGCGAAGCGGACTGGCAGGCGATCAATCAGCTGTATCAGGCGCGCGGCATGTTGCCGATCGATGCCGCGCTGCTCACCCCGCGTCATCAGGGCGGCCCGGTTTACTGGCTGGCCGAGGACGAGGACAGCGGCGCGGTGATCGGCAGCGTCATGGGCCTGAATCATCAAAAAGCGTTCAACGATCCGGAAAACGGCAGCAGCCTCTGGTGCCTGGCGGTTGACCCGCAGTGCTCGCGGCCCGGAGTCGGCGAAGTGCTGGTGCGGCACTTGATCGAGCACTTCATGAGTCGCGGCTTGAGCTATCTGGACCTCTCGGTGTTGCACGACAACCGTCAGGCGAAAAACCTCTACGCCAAACTCGGTTTCCGCAACTTGTCGACCTTCGCGATCAAGCGCAAGAACGGCATCAATCAACCGCTGTTTCTCGGCCCCGGTCCCGAAGCGCAGTTCAATCCGTATGCGCGGATCATCGTTGAAGAAGCCCATCGGCGCGGTATCGATGTGCAAGTGGATGACGCCGATGCCGGCCTGTTCACCCTCAGCCACGGCGGGCGCCGCGTGCGTTGCCGCGAATCGTTGAGCGACCTGACCAGCGCGATCAGCATGAGTCTGTGCCAGGACAAAAGCCTGACCCACAAAGTGCTGAAAGCCTCCGGGCTGAAACTGCCGTCGCAGCAACTGGCGGGTAATGCCGACGACCATTTAGAGTTCCTCGATGAGCATCAGCGGGTGGTGGTCAAACCGCTCGACGGTGAACAGGGTCAGGGCGTGGCCGTGGATTTGCAGAGCATCGAGGAGGTGCAGCAGGCCATCGAAACGGCGAAGCAGTTTGACAGCCGCGTGCTGTTGGAGAGCTTTCACGAAGGCCTGGATCTGCGGATTCTGGTGATCGGTTTTGAAGTGGTTGCAGCGGCAATTCGTCGACCGGCCGAAGTGATCGGTGACGGTCAGCATTCGATTGGCGCGCTGATCGAAGCCCAGAGCCGACGCCGCCAAGCGGCCACGGGCGGCGAAAGCAAAATCCCGCTGGACCATGAAACCCAGCGCACGCTGCAAGCGGCGGGGTTCGACTACAGCAGCATCTTGCCGGCCGGCGAGCATCTGTTCGTAAGGCGCACGGCGAATCTGCACACCGGCGGCACACTGGAGGATGTCACGGCGATTCTGCATCCGACGCTGGTCGACGCTGCTGTGCGTGCGGCACGGGCGCTGGACATCCCGATGGTCGGCCTCGATCTGATGGTGCCGGCGGCGGATCAGCCGGAATACGTGTTTATCGAAGCCAACGAACGGGCCGGGCTCGCCAACCATGAGCCGCAGCCGACGGCTGAACGCTTTGTGGATTTGTTGTTTCCGCACAGTCAGCCGGCTGTTTCTTGATTATGCGGCGTCTGAACTGACGCCTTCGCGAGCAAGCTCGCTCCCACATTTGAAATGCATTCCCCTGTGGGAGCGAGCTTGCTCGCGAAGGGGCCGCCTCAGGCGCCACAAATCCACTCTTCTCATCGAAACCATCGATGTGCTCAACCCATCAGGAGTTTCCATGACCTTCCAAATCCCCGAACCAGATCTCAACTACCTGCAAAAAGTCCTGCTGGAAATGCTCGCCATTCCCAGCCCGACCGGTTTTACCGACACCATAGTGCGTTACGTCGCCGAGCGTCTGGAAGAACTCGGCATTCCCTTCGAGATGACCCGACGCGGCACCATTCGCGCCACCCTCAAGGGTAAAAAGAACAGCCCCGACCGCGCCGTTTCCGCGCATTTGGACACCATCGGTGCCGCCGTCCGCGCGGTCAAAGACAACGGTCGCCTGACCCTCGCACCGGTCGGCTGCTGGTCGAGCCGTTTTGCCGAGGGCAGCCGCGTCAGCCTGTTCACCGACAACGGTGTGATTCGCGGCAGCGTGTTGCCGCTGATGGCCTCCGGGCATGCGTTCAACACTGCCGTGGATGAGATGCCGATCAGTTGGGATCACGTCGAACTGCGCCTGGACGCCTACTGCGCGACCAGAGCTGATTGCGAGTCGCTGGGCATCAACGTCGGTGACGTAGTGGCGTTCGATCCATTGCCGGAATTCACCGAAAGCGGCCACATCAGCGCCCGTCATCTCGATGACAAGGCGGGTGTTGCCGCGCTGCTGGCAGCACTCAAAGCCATCGTCGACAGCGGTCAGGAACTGATGATCGACTGTCATCCGCTGTTCACCATCACCGAGGAAACCGGTAGCGGTGCAGCGGCGGCATTGCCGTGGGACGTCAGCGAGTTTGTCGGCATCGACATCGCACCGGTCGCGCCGGGTCAGCACTCCAGCGAACACGCAGTGAGTGTGGCGATGCAGGATTCCGGCGGGCCGTATGACTATCACCTGTCGCGGCACTTGTTGCGCCTGGCCAGTGAAAACGAGCTGCCGGTGCGCCGCGACCTGTTCCGCTACTACTTCAGCGACGCGCATTCGGCGGTGACCGCCGGCCATGACATCCGCACTGCCCTGCTCGCCTTTGGCTGCGATGCGACTCACGGCTATGAGCGCACGCACATCGACAGCCTGGCCGCGCTGAGCCGCTTGCTCGGGGCGTACATCCTGAGCCCGCCGGTATTCGCCAGCGACGCGGCACCGGCGAATGCTTCGCTGGATCGCTTCAGTCATCAGATCGAGCACGACACGCAGATGGAAAGCGATACGCGCGTGCCGCCGGTGGATAGCCTGGTGGGGCAGCGTTCAGACAATTAATCCAGATGTTGTAGTGACATGACTGACCCCATCGCTGGCAAGCCAGCTCCCACAGTTATTTGGGTGGAACACAACTCTTGTGTACAGCATCAGTCCATGTGGGAGCTGGCTTGCCAGCGATGAGGACGGCCCGGGCGACACAAAACTGGCAGGCGAACATCAATCGCCGTAGCATCCCGACATTGATTTAGCCGAGGTGCCCATGCTCATCCCTTACGACCAACTTGAAGTCGACACGCTCACCCGCCTGATCGAAGATTTCGTCACCCGTGACGGTACCGACAACGGCGACGACACTCCGCTGGAAACCCGCGTACTGCGTGTGCGTCAGGCGCTGACCAAGGGTCAGGCATTGATTGTCTTCGACCCGGACAGCGAGCAGTGCCAGTTGATGCTCAAGCATGACGTGCCCAAGCATTTGTTTGACTGAAACCTCAACGGGCCTTTTCCAGTGCCTGTTTGCGTTGGATCCGCTCATAGACTTCCGCGCGGTGCACATTGACCTTCTTTGGCGCCTCGACGCCAAAGCGCACGCTGGAACCGTTGACTGACAGAACGCGCACGGTGATGTCGTCACCAATTGAAATCAACTCACCAACGACACGACTGAGTACAAGCATGAGATTCGTCCTTCAGGATTAGCAAACCCTGAAGATGCGCGGCTTGCAGCGGCGGTTCAATGCATCGCGGGCAAATCAGTAATGCCCTACAACACAGCAGCGCGCCGCCCTTCAGACGTTTCCCGCAAATCGTTAAACACCCTTCCCTCAAGCGGCAGAAAAGCGTGGCCCGAACAGAATCACACTGGCTCCGATCACGCACAGCGCCACGCCGATCCAGTCCGAACTCAATGGCCGAACCCGCTCGACCACGGCCAGCCAGCCTATAGAAGCCACGATGTAGATCCCGCCGTAAGCGGCATAGGCGCGCCCGGCGTAGGCCGCTTCAACACGCGTCAACAACAGCGCGAACAGTGTCAGGCTGAGCAGCGCCGGAATCACCCACAAAGCACTTTTGCCCTGACGCAGCCACATGAAGAAGGCGAAACAACCGGCGATTTCAAACAACGCCGCGAGAAAGAACCACAAGTAATTGAGCATTGACGCGTCTCGACAGGGTGACCATTGCGGTCACCCTAACGACGGGGCGTGCTACGGACAAGATCAAGCGTTGTTTTGTTTGGCCTTGGCGCGCATTTTCTCGGCCATGGAGGTCATCTCGTTGTAGAGCAACTGCGGATTCTTCTGTTTGATCGCCCAGGCCATGCGCCCTTGTTCGTGGGGCAGGATCATGAATTCACCAGCAGCTACTTGCTGATAGATGTAGTCGGCGATGTCCGCGGCGCTGATGGGCGAACTTTCCAGCAACTTGCCGACCTGGGCTTTCATCGCCGGAGTCGGGCCACGGAACGAGTCGAGCAAGTTGGTCTGGAAGAACGACGGGCAGACCACATGCACGCCGACTTCCTGTTGTGCCAGTTCGATCAACAGGCTTTCCGACAGTGCCACCACACCCGCCTTGGCCACGTTGTAGTTGCTCATGGCCGGGCCTTGCATCAATGCCGCCATAGAGGCGATGTTGATGATCTTGCCTTTGCTTTGCTCAAGCAGTGGCAGGAACGCTTTGCAGCCCTTGACCACCCCCATCAAGTTGATTGCGATCTGCCAGTCCCAGTCTTCCAGCGACAGTTCGCTGAAGAACCCGCCCGAGGCGACACCGGCGTTGTTGACGATGATATCGATGCCGCCCAGCTTCTCTTCGCAGGCCTGGGCGAACGCGGTGAGCTGGCTGTAATCACGCACATCGCAGCGCTGGATAAAACCGTCGCCGCCGGCCTCGCGCACCATTTTCAGGGTTTCTTTCAGGCCGGGCTCGCTGACGTCGGACAAGGCCAGTCGCCAGCCTTCACGCGCCCAGCGCAGCGCGATTTCGCGACCCAGGCCTGAGCCCGCGCCAGTGATCATCATGCGATTTTGCATAACAGACAGCCTTGTTGTTCCGAGGAAGATGCGCCGAGTGTAGCGAAGGAACAGCGGCCACCCACGCTCCATCAGATTGCTGAATGGTGAGGGCAAACCGTGGCGTAAAGATCAAAAGATCGCTGCCTCTAAAAGGAAATAAGCGAGCAATCCAAATACATTAAAAAAACTTTGAATTTTCTTTCATTGGCGCCGGTCGGAATTTGTAAGCCGTCTGGATTTACTTAGTCTCCAGTCGCCCTAGAACACCAAGACTTCTCGAACGCTATCAACAAGGAAATCGCCATGGGCACAATTCTTATCATTATCCTGATCCTGTTGCTGATCGGTGGTCTGCCGGTCTTCCCGCACTCCAGAAGTTGGGGTTATGGTCCTTCGGGCATTATCGGCGTGGTGTTGGTCGTGCTGCTGGTGCTGTTGTTACTCGGTCGGATATAACGATCTGACAGGCAAAAAAAGAGGCCCTTGAAAAAGGGCCTCTTTTTTATTGCGCGGACAAATCAGTCCGGCTTGCCATCAACTACACCAGCGGTGTTGTCGATCAGGCTTTTAGTCGCCGTCTGAATGAACGACTCAAGTTTCTGCTTCAGTGCCGCCTCATCTTCCGACGCCGGAATCACTTCGCCTTTAGGGTTTGCACCCAGCTCGTAGCGATAGAGTTTCGGTGGCATCTCCTTGGGCAGAACCAGCACGCGGTCGGCGGTAAGCAAAGCCACGGTCTGATCGCTGCCGGACGGCTTGATCACGCCGAAGCCCTTGTCGCCTTCCGGCAGATTGAGCAAGTCGCGGCCCCAGCACTGATGCACGACTTCACCACCGATGCGACCCATGATGGTCGGCACGATGTCGATCTGGGTGCCCACTGTGTGGTCAAGCTGGCCGAATTTCTCTTGCATCCCCGGAGCAATCATCAACATTGGCACGTTGAAACGGCCAAGGTCCATTTGAGTGATCTGCTGCTCGTTGCCGAAACCATGATCACCCACGACCACGAACAGGGTTTCCTTGAAATACGGCTCCTTGCGCGCCTTCTCGAAGAACTGACCCAGTGCCCAGTCGGAGTAGCGCATGGCGGTCAGGTGTTCGTTGAGACTGCCACGGTCGGTCACGCGTTCGACCGGCAACGGCGTCGGCAGTGCGTATGGCGTGTGGTTGGACAAGGTTTGCAGCAAGGCATAGAACGGCTTCTTGTCCTTGCCGTCGCGAGCCTTCAACTCCTCCAGACCACGGTTGAACATGTCCTGATCGGATACGCCCCACGTCGGGTCGGAGAACACCGGGTTGACGAAATCGTTACGCCCGATGAAGTTGGTCATGCCTTGGTTACTGAAGAAACCCGACTGATTGTCCCAGGCGAAATCGCCGTTGTAGACATACACGTCATCGTAGTCGCGAGCGCTGAGCAGTTGCGGCAGCCCGGACAGTTTGTGGCTGCCTTCCGGGGTCTGCATCAGGTATTCGAAACCGGGCAGGTTCGGGAAGCACGCCATGGTGGCGAACATACCCTGGTGCGTGTGGGTGCCGTTGGAGAAGAAGCGGTCGAACAGCAGGCCTTCTTTCGACAATTGATCGAAGTACGGCGTGATGTTGCCTGGGCGTCCCAGAATGCCGACCGAATGACCGGCGAAGCTTTCCATCAGGATCACGACGACGTTCTTGATCGGCAGGGTCTTGTCGGCATCCGGCGTGTAGTTACGGCGCACGGCGGCGGTTTCGGCATCGACCAGTTTTTCTTGCGGCAGCAGCAGCATGTCGCGCACAACTTTCTGCGCCTGCTCTTGCGGTATTGAGGCTTTCCAGATGTTGTCGCGATCCTCGCCCATGCGGGACTTGGCGGCAGCGATCAGCGACAGCGTGCCGTTGAGGCCGAGCTGGTTGGCGAAGTTGGAATCGGTGGTGTACACGTCGCCCCAGCGCATCGGCGGGCCTTGACGCAGGGTGCCGCGAGCAGCGACCACGCAGATCAGCAGGCAAACCACGAACACCGCCAGACGGGTGTACCACGGCGCTACCTGACGGGAGCTGACAGTGCCACCGCTGAAAGGCCCGCGCGGACGCGTGGCGCGGTCGGCGCCTTTGAACGCCAGCGTCAGAATCACCGTGCCGATGGCCCACGCCAACAGATAGCGCACCACTGGGAAACCGTACCAGAGCATGCTCATCACGGTTTTCGGGTCTTCCTTCACGTACTGGAACACCAGACCGTTGAGGCGCTGGTGAAACTCACGGTAGAAGTCCATCTCCATCAGGCCGAGGAACAGCGCGATGCTCGATGCAACGGTCAGCCACAGCCGGAAGAAGCCGCGCGCCGCCATGGCCCGGGCACTGAACAGCGCCAGCACCAGCGGGATGCTCAGGTAAACCACCAGGCGCAAGTCGAAACGCAAGCCATTGGCGAACGCTTCAAGGAAAGTCGCAGCCGGGGTGTCGAGGATCATCTCGCGGTTGTAGACCAGCAGCGCGAGGCGCAGCACGGAAAACATCACCATCATGACCAGCGCACAAAGCAGCGTGTAGGCCAGATGCGATTTGACGGTCGGTTGCAGCAGGCGACTGGAAGATCGCTGCTGATTCAGGGCGTCCGGGTTTGCCATGTCGTTTTAGGACCCATTGGAAGTTGAAGTTGCAAAAATACAGCGGCGCCAGGCCCTCTATTGGTCATTCCAGACCCCGGGGCGTGCGCAGTGCGCAAATGTTGCACGATCATCGGCACCATTGCCATTGATTACTGCCCTGTCGCCAGACGCTTCCATTTGAAGCATCGACCACGGGACAGCGTGGAAACAGCGCGGGCGGATTGTCTTGAACGCGTTGTGAAAATTTCGTTCAACGCATATCTGGAAACACAATATAAACCGCGAAACAAAACGCCCCGAATCACTCGGGGCGTTTCACTGGCATCGGGAATTACTTCTCGGCGCGCTCTTTCAAGGCTTTAAGGGTGTTGAAAGGAGCATCGACGACGAACTTGTTGGCGACCATCGCCGGGACGCTGCCGCCTGGCTCGGTGTGCACTTGATAGGTCACTTCAACCTGATCACCCTTAGGCACGAACTTCCAGAACCCCTTGACCTGGGCCACGCGGACAAAGCCTTTCTCTTGCGGAATGTACTTCGGCACACCTTCAAGGTTGCGAGTCAGGCTGCCATCGGCGCCTTCAACGGTGGTGATACGCAGTACCGAATCACGCGGGGTCACTGGCCACGGCGTATTGAACTGACTGTAAGTCCAGCTCTGATCGCCTTCGTGCTTGAGCATTTTCTGGGTCTTGCATTCGTGAATCCAGGCGCAGGCGCCAGAGACGTCTTCCTGCAATGCACGCAGTTTCGCCACGGTGGTCTTCATCAAGGCAACGCCCTGAAAGGACTTGTAGTCCGAACCTGGCACTTCGCTCAGGGAAACCTTGATGCCGTCTTCGTTCTTGGCGACCTTCCACTCTTCCGCCTGAGCCAGCGACGTGGCCAGCACGGCCGTTAAACCACACAACACAGCGATACGATGCAGCGAACCCATAGTCTTATTCCTTATTGTTGAAGTTCCGTTCGTTTGACACATCACGCCGCCGTCATCTGCTCCCACCAGCCGATCAAACGGATCGCTTCTTCCTGGCTGCTGCCACAGACCTCGACATCGGCACTGAAGCCGGAACACACAGCCGGGCGCTCTGGGCGGCCGAAGATGCTGCACAGGTTTTCGACCGAGAGTTGCACGCAACGTTCGCCAGCAGGTTTGCCATCAGGCATGCCGGGGATCGCCGAACTGATGGAGGGGGCAATGCAGCAGGCGCCACAGCCTTCACGGCATTTCATGACGAACAAAACCTCACGACGGGCGATGTGTAAAAGGGACGCGGAACAGAGTAACCGCTAAAACGGCTGTTTAAAATTCCTTGCACCGGGGTTTTTGCGGATAAGTGAATATGACTGACCAGTCTCCGACAAAGCGTCTGCTCCGCGGGTCACAGCTCCAATGGATTTACTGTTTGAATTCAAAATCCAGGGCTGCGCCTTCGACTTCATGGCGGTCTTCATTGCGCAGTTGCAGCTGCATTTCGTTGCTGAGCAAACGGCCATTAAGCTGGAATCCGCTGTTCTTCTCGCCAAACATCTGCGGCAGGATCGGTTCGCGCTTGGGTAAAATGACCGTGCCAGGCGGTTTCAATTCTTCCACCATGTCCTTGGGCAAGCTCAAGTCGATTCTGGCTGACGGCAGTTTGGTCTTCGCCACTTCGCTGGCAGATTTCGACTTGGATGCCACTGGCGCACGCTTCTTCACCGGCGCGGCTTTCTTTTGTTGCGCTTTAGCCGGCGTGGTTTTTTTGCTCGCTTGCGGTTTCTTCTCGGTCGCCGAAGCTGCAGGTTTTTCCTGAGCCGCAGCCGCCATGACACTCGGCGAATGACTGATCATCAGCAAGCAAACGACAACCCCGGCGGCAGTAAAAAACGCTTTCATGGACCCAACGACACTAACGGCAGAGGGCCATATGCTCGCTTGTTGGACGCCACAAGACAAGCATGTCCGGCCGTTCGTTCAGAAACCAATCGCCGTTTCCTGGCACAGTTGGGTCGCCAACATGCCAAGTGTCATCAACGCCCGCTCCGCTTCGCGGTTCCATGGAATGCCGCAGTTCAGGCGAATACAGTGGTTGAATTGCTCGGTATTACTGAAGATCAGCCCAGGTGCGATGCTGATGCCCTGCTGCAAGGCGCGCACGTGCAATTCCTGAGTATTGACCCGCCCCGGCAGACTCACCCAGAGGATGAAACCGCCCGTGGGCCGGCTCATTTGCGTGCCTTCAGGGAAGTGCTGCTGCACCGCCAACTGGAAGGCACTTAGGTTTTTTCGGTACTCCTGGCGGATGTACCGTAAATGCCGGTCATAACCGCCGTTTTCCAGATAGGCAGCAATCGCCATTTGCGTCACGCTGCACGCCGAATGGGTGCTGAAGGTCTGCAAGCGCTGGAGTTCCTGCTGGTACTTGCCGGCAATCATCCAGCCGATCCGCACACCGGGCGACAAGGTCTTGGAGAAACTCGAGCAATAGATCACTCGATCCAGTCGGTCATACGCCTTGAGGGCCTTGGTGCGGCCCTGTTCAAACATCAACTCGCCATAGATGTCGTCTTCGACGATCTGGATATCGAAATCCGAGGCCAGACGCAGCAGTTGTTTCTGCCGCTCTTCCGGCATGGTGCCACCCAGCGGGTTGCTCAGGCGCGTGGTCAGCACCAACGCTTTGATCGACCACTGGTTGGCGGCCAATTGCAGCGCTTCGAGACTCATGCCAGTAGCGGGATCGCTGGGGATCTCGATGACTTTCAGGCCCAGCAGGTCGGCCAGTTGCAGCAGTCCGTAATAGGTCGGCGACTCGGCGGCGATCAGATCGCCCGGACGGGTCAGCACGCGCAACGACATCTGCAACGCATCGACACAACCGTGGGTGATCACCACTTCGGACGGGTCGACCACCACACCGGCGTCGCGCATGCGGATTGCCACCTGCCGGCGCAGCGGTTCGAAGCCGGGGCTGAACATGTAGCTGAACGCCCGCGGACTGTGGAAACGGGTGACTTTGGCCAGTTGCTGATGCAGCGCGCGTACTGGTAAATAATCCACGCTTGGTACGGCGGCGCCCAACGGGAAGACGCCTTCGCGGCGCGACTCGACCAGAACCTGCTGAATGATGCTGCTGCGGGTGACCAACCCAGGCCGTTCGACCCGGGCGATGTCCGGCGTCGGTGCCGTCAGGGCCGGCGTCTGGTGCACGTAATAACCGGATTGCGGCCGAGCGCGAATCAGGCCTTGGTCTTCGAGATTGGCGTAAGCCTGCAACACCGTCGCATGGCTGACGTTGAGCTGCGAACTCATCTTGCGTACCGAAGGCACGCGCTCCCCCGGTTGATAGACACCACGGCGGATGTCTTCGGCCAGTTGCTGAGCAATACGTTGGTAAAGCAAGAGATTGGTCATGACGCAGCACTCGATTTCACGGGCATTTTATTCTTGTGTGAAACAATACCGGAACAGTTTAGAAGTGTACTGGGACAGTTGCCACCTTAGTAGACCATACAGTGCAGTGTCTGCCACAACTGTACTGATTTGCGAGCTATTCGACAGACGTAAAAAAGCCCGGCGCTGCATGACAGCCCGGGCTTTCCAGAGACGCAGCCCTCAGCGGGCGGCGCCGAGCTGGCCTTTGTCGTCAGAGAACACAATTTCCACACGACGGTTCTGTGCTCGCCCACGCTCGGAAGCGTTGGCGTCCACCGGGTATTCGTCACCGTAGCCTTCGACCTGAATGCGTTTGTCGTCGATACCCAGATCCATCAGCACGTCGGCCACCGACTGCGCGCGGTCGCGGGAGAGTTTGAGGTTTTCCTGTTTGCCGCCGGTGCTGTCGGCGTAGCCCTCGATGCGCACCACGCGTTTCGGGTTCAATTGCAGGAACTGCACGATCTTCAGTACAACGCGGTTGGCCGAGTTTTTCAGCTCCGCTTCACCGGTGTCGAACAGCACGTCACCCAGGGTCATCACCAGACCGCGGTCGGTCTGCGTGGTGGCCAGCGCGACAATCTGCTCTTCAAGCCACTTGCCCTGCTGCTGCACACTCAGCAGTTTCGATTCACGCAGGGCCAGCTGCAGGCGCTGACGATCCAGTTCGAGTTTGGCTGCACGCTCTTCGTTGAGCACCTGATTGGTGTGCTCACGGGCAATCGCGCTGTAGCGCTGGCTCAGGTAGGAATAATGCACCACGTCCGAACCGCTGCCCCAGTAAGTCGAGAGACGATCGGCGCGAGCCAGGGATTCACCGGCGCGGATCACGTCTTTGGGCGCGATGCGCAGCACGTTGGAATCTTCCTTGACCTTCTGAAAGTCGGCGCCGGCCTCTTGCAACGCGGACTCACTGTGCTGACCGGCGCAGCCGAACAGGCTCGCGCAACCGACAAGGATCAGACCGCCGAGGACTTTGGATTTGAGGCTCATTGGGCATCTCCCAGTTGCTTGCGCAGACGGACGATGCGGGTGTTAAGCACGTTCAACTGTTCTTGGCTTTTCTGGGTCAGCACTTTGGCTTCTGCCAGACGCGCGTCGAGTTCGGCCTGTTCGGAACGCATGCGCGCGTTGCGGAAGGACTCGTCTGTCATGTTGCCTTTGGCCCGGTTGTACTTGGTTTCGGCCAGTTTCATTTCCGGCATGTCTTCGGCAGTGGCACCGACGGCCTTGGCCTGGGCGATGGCCTGCTCGGTCAAACGCATTTGTTCGATGGGTGCCGGATCGGTCGCGCAACCGGCCATGGCCAGTACGGCCACAGCCGCGAAAAGAGGTCGAATACTCACTAAGAATCCCTACTGTTTTGGGGCACTGACAGGTTTTTGCGGCTGTTGCTGCTGCGCCTTCCAGCGCTCGATATTGCGTTGCAGCGCGGCTTCCGTCAGTCCGGACGCCGGCAATTCTGTCATCTTTTTGGCCAGCTGTCCGCGCAACCACGGATCGTTGCACGCCGAGTTATGGGAAACCGCGAGGAACAGACCCGGCCTGTCGATGGGTTGCTCGAACGCCACCAGGTCATCGGCCATGCCTAACGCCTGCGCGGCGGCCATGCCCGAGTAGCGTCCGGCAAGTACATATTCCACTTCACCCAGCAGAAGTTTCTGAAAGGCCTGGGTGAGGTTTGCTGTCCGGGTAAGGGTCAATTGCTGATCGGCGAAAGTGCCGAATGCCTGGGTCATTCGAGACTTTTCCGACACGCCACCGGTATGACCATGCAAGTCGCCGGCTTCACTGTAGATCAGCGTCGAGCCTTTGCGCGTCCACACCAGATAGTCGTTTTCCAGCAGCGGCGGATGGATGTAGTCGAGATTTTCCAGCTCATTGAGCGTCAGCGGCGCGTCGACCAGCATGTCCATGCGCCCACTGCGCACTTCGTCGAGGGCCTGCGAGCGTTTGCCGGCGTAAAGCAACTCGACTTTGATGCCCAAGTCCTTGGCCACTTGCTGCAACAGGTCTGCGCTGGCACCGATCAATTGCTTGGGGTTTTGTGGGTCCTGCCACAGATACGGCGGAGCATCGGGGCTACCGGTGACGATCAGGCGCTCGCACTTGCCCGCAGCCGAGGCCAATCCTGGCAACAGCGCCAATCCCAACAACAATCCGCAGCGCAGATCCATGGCGAAACGCTCCCACTCAAATCCGAGACAAAAAAAAGCCCGACCAAAAGGCCGGGCTCTTTATAGTTTAAGCCGCTGGATTAGACCAGCTTCTCGAACTCTGGGATTGCTTCGAACAGATCCGCCACCAGACCGTAATCGGCCACCTGGAAGATCGGCGCTTCTTCGTCCTTGTTGATCGCAACGATCACTTTGGAGTCTTTCATGCCGGCCAGGTGCTGGATCGCGCCGGAGATACCGACGGCGATGTACAGCTGTGGCGCAACGATTTTGCCGGTCTGACCGACCTGCATATCGTTCGGTACGAAACCTGCGTCGACTGCGGCGCGCGAGGCACCCACAGCAGCGCCCAGCTTGTCGGCCAGCGCGTACAGGTGTTTGAAGTTGTCGCCGTTCTGCATGCCGCGGCCGCCGGAAACGACGATCTTGGCAGCGGTCAGCTCAGGACGATCGGACTTGGCCAGCTCTTCGCCAACGAAGCTCGAAGTGCCCGCATCGTGAGCAGCGCCAACCGCCTCAACAGCAGCCGAACCGCCTTCAGCAGCAACCGGATCGAAACCGGTGGCACGCACGGTGATCACTTTGATCGCAGCCGTCGATTGCACGGTAGCGATAGCGTTACCGGCATAGATCGGACGCTTGAAGGTGTCAGCGCTTTCTACCGAGATAATCTCGGAGATCTGGTCAACGTCCAACTGCGCAGCAACGCGCGGCAGGATATTTTTGCCGTTGGAAGTGGCAGCTGCCAGGATGTGGCTGTAGCCAGCGCCCAACTCTGCAACCAGAGGAGCAACGTTTTCCGGCAGCTGATGCGCGTAAGCCGCGTTGTCAGCGTTCAGGACTTTGCTCACACCCGCGATTTTCGCAGCGGCTTCAGCCACGGCGCCAGCGCCCTGACCTGCAACCAGAACGTGGATGTCGCCGCCGATTTTGACAGCAGCAGCCACGGTGTTCAGCGTGGCCGGAGCCAGCACTTTGTTGTCGTGTTCGGCGATTACCAAGATAGTCATGATTAGATTACCTTCGCTTCGTTTTTCAGTTTCTAGACCAGTTCAGCCACCGACTTGACCTTGATGCCAGCGCTGCGTGCAGCCGGCGCTTCGACTTTCAGGGTCTTGTTGGTGGAGGCGGTGGAAACGCCCAAAGCGTCCGGAGTCAGCACTTCGAGAGGCTTCTTCTTGGCTTTCATGATGTTTGGCAGGGACGCGTAGCGCGGCTCGTTCAAACGCAGGTCGGTGGTGACGATGGCCGGCAGTTTCAGCGAAACAGTCTGCGCGCCGCCGTCGATTTCGCGAGTCACGGCAACGCTGTCGCCGGAAACTTCGACTTTCGAGGCGAACGTGCCCTGACCGTAGCCGCTCAATGCAGCGAGCATCTGGCCGGTCTGGTTGTTGTCGCTGTCGATGGCTTGTTTGCCAAGGATCACCAACTGAGGCTGTTCCTTGTCGACCACAGCCTTGAGCAGCTTGGCCACGGCGAGCGAGGTCAGATCTTCAGCGGATTCGACGAGGATGGCACGGTCGGCACCCAGAGCCAGTGCGGTACGCAGCTGCTCCTGAGCGGTGGTCGGGCCGATGGAGACGACGACGATTTCAGTCGCAACACCTTTCTCTTTCAGGCGTACGGCTTCTTCCACTGCGATTTCGCAGAACGGGTTCATCGACAT